>NZ_CCBH010000179.1:0-12698 GCF_001368935.1 Novosphingobium sp. KN65.2 | reverse complement strand
GGCCTGACTTGTATAGGAGAGGTCGACAGGATGCTGCCAATCCCCAAGAGCACCTTTCGGCAATCTCCGCACGGCGATCCTCGATTGTGACAGTTTAATGACGAATTTAGGACATAAAGCTCTGTTATAATTAGACTTTTTTAGGGAATCGCTCCTATCAGCCCCGCAGATATCAGGCGCGGAGGCATGTCGTCGCTCGCGCAGTTTCGGGTGCAAGATGACAAACTGTATTGCGATTGCTGGCAGGTTCTTCGGTTCGCTGGAAAAGCGCCTGATCGGCGCCATGGCCTTGATTGTCGCATTGACGCTGCTGCTGCAGTTCGTCTCGCAAAGGGAAGCTTTCGGGCTGCAGCGGGAAAGCGACGCCCTCGTGCGCGCCTCTGCGCTTGCCGAAAACGCCGATCAGTTCGCGGAAGCAGTCGGCAAACTGCGCACGGCCACCAATCGCGGGCTCGTTGCCAGTAACATTTCGACGACCAGCGATGCCTTGACCGATGCCGCCATCGCTATCGGAGACCGGCTCGCCAAACTTCGCGACAGCGGTACGGTGCTCTCCGACTTGCAGACAGCTTCCCAACTCTTCGCCGATCTCGACCAGCATGTCAGCGCTATCCTCAAGGTCCAGACCGCCAACGGCGGCAAGGCGGCGCTGATCGCGAAAGTCGAGGCGAAGAACGCGGCCATGGAAACCCTTGCGACCCAGGTGGTCGAAAAGGCCCATGCCCATCGTCAGGCAGCACAAGCCCGACTGGTCACCTCGATCGAACGCTGGCAATTCCTCGTGCTGGGCACCGGCGGCGTCACGATACTGGTCGTCCTCATCGTCCTGTTCGACCTGATGAGGAACATCCTGCCCGCGGTTCGCCGCATGCACCGCGCGCTGCAGCGACTGGCCGACGGCGACCTCGATATAGAGATCGGCGAATTCCGGCTGAAGGAATTGCAGGCCCTTTCCGGACCGCTCGAAACCTTTCGGCGGAACGCCAAGGCGGTCAAGAACCTTGCCTTTACCGATGCGGCTACGGGAATGCCGAACCGCCGCGCGTTCCAGGAAGCGACCGAGAAGCTGCTGAATGGCAGCAAGGAAGGACGCTTCGCCTTCATGCTGATCGACATCGACCGCTTCAAGCACATCAATGACGATTACGGCCATGCCACTGGGGACGAACTGGTCCGCATCATCGGCGCGCGAATGAAAGATTTCCTCGGCGAGCGCAGCGTGGTGGCGCGCGTCGGCGGCGACGAATTCGCCGTTTCCTTGCCGCTGACAAGACAGGCGTCCGCCATCGCGATGGGCTCGGCGCTTGTCGAGGCAATGCGCGAACCTTTCAGCCTGGGCGAATTTTCCGTCGCCTCCACTGTCTCTCTGGGCGTGGTCGAGGTCCAACTGCCTACCGGATCGGATGTCGATGCCATCCTCAGGAACGCCGACCTTGCGCTCTATGCCTCGAAGAAGAACGGTCGCAATTGCGCCACGGCCTTCGCCGCGCACATGGCTGAGGAACGCTCGATCGACCGTGCCCTCGAAAAGGACCTGGAAGCTGCGTTCGATGCCGGACAGTTGCGCATGGTCTATCAGCCGATCCACTCGATCGACGAGGATTGTCGCGAGGTCGAGGCTCTGGTGCGCTGGAAGCACCCCGAACTGGGCGAAGTCCCGCCCTCCACCTTCATCCCTGCCGCCGAGCGGAGCGGGCTGATGGTTCGCCTGGGCGAATGGATCATCCGCAGGGCGCTGCAAGACTTCGCCCAGTGGCCAGACATCCAGATGAGCCTCAACCTATCGCCGTTGCAGTTGCAGCATGACGGGTTCAGCACTTTCCTGCTCGATTGTTGCCGCCAGAACGGGATCGCACCGCAAAGGCTCTTCCTGGAAGTGACCGAGTCGCTTTCCATCGAACGCAACACCCGCGCGCTGTTGACCTTGAACCTGCTGCGCAACCTGGGTTTTCGCATCGCCCTCGACGATTTCGGCACGGGCTATTCCTCGCTCTCGATGGTAAAGAGCTTCAAGTTCGACCGAATGAAGCTGGACCGCAGCCTCGTCATGGACCTCGGGCAGGATCCCGCGTCGCTAGCCGTCCTCGAAGCGGCGGTAACTATGGCGCGTCATGTCGGCGCTGAAGTAGTTGCCGAAGGCATCAGCGAGGATCATCTGGTCGGCCCTACCCGAAGCGCCGGATGCACCCACCTTCAGGGATACTTCTACAGCCGGCCGATCGAGGCCGGGCATGTGAGCAGCTATATCGCGAAGGTTCAGGGAAAAAGCGCCAAGGCCGCATGACCTCCCCGGCCCCCTACCCCCATTTTGGATTCGCTCGGATGGATGCGATCGGGTATTTGCCCGTACCCGGACACGGAAACGAGCCTGGGAGTCAGTGATGCACTCGCGCAAGCGACACGGACTTTATCGCATAAGCCTTCCCGAACTGGGCGAATGCGCCCGCGTGGATAGCGCCGCCGGCGACGCCTATCCTTATCTGGAACGCTCCATGTACGAAACGCTGGGCTTCTGGCCTGCCTTCGACAAGCTGCCCGAGCAAACCGCCGCCGACAGACGGCGGCACAAGCCACTGTGGGAAGCGTGGTAGGACCGCCCAAGCGCGAGCGGTCCTGAAAGCGGCCTTGTTGACCGGTGCCTTCTAAGGCACCCCAGCATGCCCGTTATCAGAGCGCGCCGACTTCCACCTTCGATCCATCGACAAGCCGCGAGAGACGGAAAGGCGTGGGATCGACGCTGGGCGTGTCGTTGACGATGAGCTGGGCGGCAAGGTAGCCGATGCCCGGCCCGACACCGAAACCGTGGCCCGAACAGCCAGCGGCAAGAAACAGGCCGTCAATCTTTTCTACCGGCGAGATCACCGGGACGGCATCGGGCGTGCAGTCGACGAAGGCCCCCCAGGCACTGTCGATCTCGACGTTCGCCAGTTCCGGGAAAGTCGTACGGACGTTGTGCATGATCTGCCGCACCTGACCGCTCAGAGGCTCGGGATCGAGGACCCGTGTCTTCTCAAAGATCTTCTGATCGTTCAGCAGCATGGCCGATGCAGAATCCGGACCTGTCAGGAAAGACTTGCCGATACCGACGTGGACGGCTTTCAGCCGCTGGATGAATTGCGGCATGAACTCGCGCGCATAGCGAATGCCCTTCGGCGTCAGTTCAAGCACTGCACGGCCGCTGATCGCCAAAGTGTAACTGCCGTCGAGCCTGCGGGTCATGGCAAAGTCCGGTGAATAGAGAACTTCACCGACATTCGCCGTAGGCTTGGTCCGCAGTGCAGTCTGGCGAACGCTGGCTTGCGGAAAGCTCACCCCATGAGGGCGCAGGAAGCGTGAGGCCCACGCACCGGCAGAACAGAGCACGGCGCTGGTTCGGATCGTGCCCCTTTCGGTGTGTACGCCCACGACCTGGCCGTTCGCGATATCCAGACCACGCGCGGCGCATTGCTGGTGAATCGTCGCACCCAATGCGCGCGCACCTTCGGCAAGAACCGGTGCGGCGAGGGCCGGTTCGGCCTTGCCATCGTCCGCCGAGTGCAATCCGCCGACCCACTTGCGCCGCGTCGTCGGAATGCGGTCAGCCGCCTCGGTCGCGCTCAACATGCGGGTGTTGACGCCGAACTCCTTGGCCACCGGGCGCCAGCTGTCCCACCCGGCCAGCATCTTTTCGTCGTCGGTCGCGTAAACGAGGCCGCAGCGCCGGAAGCCGAGATCCTTGCCGATCTCGCCCGCCAGTTCGTCCCAGAGGCGCATCGAAAGCAGCGAGAGCGGCATTTCCCGGGCGTCGCGGTTCTGTTGGCGACACCAGCCCCAGTTACGGCTCGACTGCTCGCAACCGACATTGCCCTTTTCGATCAACGCCACCGAAAGTCCGCGCTTGGCGAGATAATAGGCAGTCGCCGAGCCGACTATGCCGGCACCGACGATCACGACATCGGCGGCGGCAGGCAGTTTCTCGTCACTGTGAATTCGCTCGACGACTGGAGACATGGATGCGAGACCTCGGTTCTACGTGGCAATGCCCGGACAGGTGAGAAGCATATGCTCCCGTTCCCAGACACATGGCATCCCGGGCTCGGAAGATTGCACTGAAAAGATGCGCACTTTCAGCAGATGCGCAGCCAGTGTGCCTTGGGGCCAGACGATTCCCTCCGCCTTTGCCGCACCCTGATCGGTGCGTGACCACGGCCAAGGATCCCCAATCTCGCCAAGCTGCGGCAGCATCTACTGCCACCATGGCCGATGCCCGCGCGCATCTCCCTGTGCCAAATGCAACTTCCACAGGAAATGCCGCAAGGAATTGGTCACGATGGAGGCATCGAAGAATGCAATCGATCGGGGCAGGCAAAACGGCTGGCTCGGCGGAAAGGACAGAACCGGACATGGCAAACGTCGCTGTCATCGGGCAGCCCCTGTTCGACGCAAAGCCTCGGCACGGCCACTTGCCGATATTGCCCCCAGTCACGCCGATTGACGCGGCCTGGCGATCTGAGCGGCCGCCGACGTTCTGGCCCAAATACCGTTGAGCCGATGCCTCCAATCCCGGTCCGTGTCCTGCGACACGCGAACACAATGATTGATACCTGCCATTTTCCCAAAAGGTCGACGGACCAACGACCTCTCGGGCTATCGAGTCCACTCTCATATTTCCGGAGACTAATGTGAACACCCTGACTGGCTGTCCCACTTTCATCGATTTGCGCGCCATGGCCGCTAACATTGCCGCAGCAGGCAACGACGACGCCGACCCCTTCACCAGCGGTGCGCACCTCGTGGATATACGCAGCGGCCCATGTGAAGTCGGCCTGTTCGCCCTTGCCGCTGGCAAGGGCGAGACACGCGAAGATCGGGGAGATACCTGGGTCTTCGTACTCGAAGGCGCCGTAACCCTGGCAGATGCAACCGGTTCACTCGATCTCGCAGCCGGCGAGAGCTGTGGCGTGGCGCGCGGCACCGCCTTTACATGGTCCTGCTCGGCTCCTGCCAAGCTGCTGTTCATGCGCTACCTGGAGGGGAATCCCGGCACTCCCGGCATCTCGCCCATCGCCAATGATGCCGCGTTGTCTCCGTCCAATCCGCCCGCGGCCGAGCTCCTGTTGGGCGAAACACCGTCCTGCCGGTCAAACACGATGTTTGCCTCGGCGGATGAGGCGTTCAAATGCGGAGTGTGGGATTCCACGCCCTATCAGCGCAAGCCGATCTTCTTCCACCATTGCGAACTGATGCACCTGCTTGCAGGCAGCGTGACGTTCGTCGATGCCGATGGCCGCGAGTCGACCTTTTCCAAGGGCGACACCTTCATCATCGAACAGGGTGCGGAATGCAGCTGGGACAGCCAGGTGGACGTGGCGAAGATCTTCGCACTCTGGCGCAAGCCGGCCTGATAGCGCCGCTAAGGACCAGACAGTAACCGGGAATGCCTAAACACAGGCATTCCCGGATAATCCCAATCGATCAGCGTGCGGCAGGTTCGGCCACGCGCTGGTCGATCGCCCCGAAGGGGGCAAAGCCATCACTGTCCTGTGCTTCCATGCGGATCGTATCGCCATAGCCCATGAACGCGGTCGATGGCTTGCCCTCGGCAATCATCTCGATCGCGCGCACTTCGCTGATGCAGCTCGATCCCACCTCGGCATAATTGGGATTGGAGACGGTTCCCGATCCGATCACGGTTCCCGCAACAAGATCGCGCGTCCGGGCGGCATGCGCGACCAGCTCATGGAAGCCGAAGTCCATCGCTGCGCCATTGGCGTGGCCGAAAGCCTTGCCGTTCCATTCGATCGCGAGGTCCAGGCATACGCGGCCATTCTGCCAGCCGTCACCGAGCGCCTCTGGCGTCACGGCGAAAGGCGCCATGGAACAGGCGGGCTTGGCCTGCACCCAGCCGAAGCCGGTCTTCATCTCGACAGGAGCGATCGTGCGCAGCGACCAGTCGTTGATCTGCACGACAAGCCGGATGTGCTTCATCGCCTCTTCGGGCGTGGTCCCCATCGGCACGGCATCGACGATCACGCCGAACTCGCCTTCGAAGTCGATGCCATCCGCCGGATCGGGGAACGGCACCGGATCGGTCGGACCGTAGAAACGGTCGGACAGTCCCTGGTACATGAGTGGCCTGTCGGTCTCGATCGGCGGGAGCTTGAAGGCGATCTGCATGAGATCGCCGTGGGTGCCGAACGCAGAACCGTCGAGCCACTGCCACGATCGCGGCAGAGGCGCGCGCAGGGCCGCGGAATCGAGCGGCTCGCCCTCACCGGCCTCAAGGCGCCGGGCCAGGTCCGCAAGCTTCGGCTGCGCCGCATCCCAGCGTTCCATGACGCCCAGCAGGTTCGGCATGTCCGGACCGGCCGCGAGCATGCGGCTCCCGTCCTGGGAGACGACGACAAGGGTTCCGTCGGGCGTGGCACCCGCAATCGTGGCTAGACGCATGGGGTTTTAGTCCTCGAAGATGGCGACAGCGCGGATCCAACCTGCCGAGGCGCCCTTGATCTTGTGCGGGAAGCACGAGATCGTGAAGCCGTCAGCGGGCAGCACTTCCAGGTTGTGCAGCTTTTCGATGTGGCAGTAGCCGATGTCACGACCCGCCTTGTGTCCTTCCCAGATCAGCGAGGTATCGCCGGTCTCTTCCACCTTCCTGGCAGTGTGCACGAAGGGAGCATCCCACGACCAGGCATCGGTGCCGGTCACGCGCACGCCGCGTTCGGTCAGGTACATGGTCGCTTCGTAGCCCATGCCGCAACCGCGGCTGACGTAGTCGGGATCGCCCAGCGCCTTGCCCGCCGTGGTGTTGATGACGACGATCTCCAGCGGCTTGAGCTCATGGCCGATGCGCGCGAGTTCTTCCTCGACATCCTTGGCGGTGACGACATAGCCATCCTCGAAGTGCCGGAAGTCGAGCTTCACGCCGGGCTGAAAGCACCATTCGAGCGGGATCTCGTCGATCGTCAGCGAGGGCTTGCCGCCGTCCTGAGTCGGGTGGAAGTGCCAGGGGGCATCGAGGTGCGTGCCGCTGTGGGTGGTCAGCTTGACCCATTCGGCCGCGGCGAAGCCGGCGCCGTCAGGGGTCTGCTCGGCCGTGATGCCCGGGAAGAAGTGCCCCAGCTCGCCCAGCGTCTCGCCATGGGTCTGGTAGGTGATTTCCGGCTTCAGAAAAGGCGGATCGCTGACGACATCGTTGCACAGCGTGATCGACAGGTCGACGAAGCGGCGGGCCATAGGCGGTTTTCCCATTCGTTCGCGCGCATGTCATGGAATACGCGCTGTTTTCAATATTGATACCGGCGCATCGCCCGACCGGAGGAGAGGTGGATCGGGCGATGCGCCGGCCTTGTGCAGCCCATTACGGGCTGGAGTTCAGGCGGTCTTGCCTCCGAGGGTTTCGGCAAACCAGTCGGAGATGAGATCGCGGCCGTAGCTCATGTTGTCGGCGCCCACGTGCTCGACACCGCCTTCGCGGGCGGTGAAGATCACCTTCTCGCGGCGCGGCGAATTGACCAGCTGGTCATAGAGATCGTCGGCGTACTGCGGGCTGATCTGGCGGTCATTGGCACCATGCGTCACGAGGAAGGGCACCTTGATGCTGTCCATGTGACCATTGAGGTTCATCGCGGACGACTTCTCGAGGAAATCGTCCTGGTCCTTGGCCCCGAAAGCCCAGTGGACGTGCGCCCAGTAGTGCGGGACCGGGTTCTCGCCCTCGCGCGCCATGCGCTTGTCCTGCACTTCGCGCCAGTTGTGGTTGGCGCCCCAGACCGCGCCCGAGGCGAAACGCGGCTCGTAGGCAACCGCGCGCGGCGCGAAGTGGCCACCCAGCGAGATGCCGGTCATGCCGATCGCCTTGGGGTCGACGTTGTCCTGCTGCTCGAGCCAGTCGACGGCCTTGCTGGCCCAGCTTTCCGAATGCGGATCGACCGGCAGGTCCTGCAGGCGAAGCGCCTCGCCCGAGCCCGGCTGGTCGACACACAGGGTCGAGATGCCGCGGCGGGCGAGCTGCTCGGGCAGCTGCGTCCAGTAGAGCAGTTCCTTGCAGCTATCGAGGCCATTGCAGAAGACCACCACCGGCTTGCGGCCCTCGCCCGGCGCGCGGGTGAACAGCGCGGGCATCGTGCCCTTCTCCAGCGGAATCTCCACGCGTTCGCGGTTGATCTTGCCGAACTGCGTCGACTTGTCGAAGGCCGCGCGGGCCTTGGCGTAAGTCTCCTTGCGGCCAGGATGGCCGTGGCCCTGCATGCGCTCGCCGGTGAACATGTAGAGCGCGGCGCGCTCCAGCTTGTTCGAGGCGGAGAACAGACGGCCCTTGGCCTCGTCCTCGGCAGCAAGTTCGATAAGCTTGTCGCCCATCGCCACCCACTGCTTCATGAACGCGGGCGTGCCCGCATCGGCCCCGGCATCGGCCGCATCCTTGATCGGCTTGCACATGTCGATGACTTCGCCGATCCGACCGCCGCTCTCCATCGCGATCGCGACCGAGAGGTTCCAGATGTAGTTCGGAAAATATTCGAAAAGAGCCATCGATCAGACCTCCGATGCCTGGAACAGCCGAGCGTCGGGTGCCGGATGCGGCATCGTCTGCGGGCCGCCGGTACCGATGCCCCACTGGTCCATGACCATCGGCGCGGGCTTATGCACCTTGTACTCGTGCGTCTCGAAGTCGACCACTTCCAGCTCGGAAGTGTACTCGACGGCAAAGCCACCCGGAGTGACGAAGTAGCTGAACGTGTTGTTGCCCGCGGTATGACGGCCCGGACCCCAGCGGATGTCGGTGCCGTGCTGCTTGAGGCGATGCGCGCCACGGAACATGTCGTCGATGCTCAGCATGTCGTAAGCGACGTGGTTGAGGCACGGCGGTCCGGGCAGGATGGCGACGCGGTGGTGCGCCTCATTGCAGCGCAGGAAGCACATGAAGTCGCCGAGCCAGTCGGAGATCTTGAAACCCAGCACGTCGGTGAAGAACTTCACCATCGCCTGGTGGTCGGGCGAGTGCAGGACGATGTGGCTGATCTTGAGCGGCACGCCTTCCCAGCGCTCGAGTTCGCGGGCGTCGAGCGTCTCGACGCCGGACGAGATCTCGAAAGGCAGGCCATCGGGGCTGAAGAAGCGGAAGCCATAGCCGCCGCCAGGAGCATCCAATTCCCTGGGTGCGAAGATGACCTTGCAACCCGCCGCCTCGATCTTGCCGAACAGCGCATCGACATCGGCGCGGCTGTCGGCGGCAAGCGCGATCACTTCGACGTGGTTGGCATCCGACTTGTGCAGGCGCACGACGTGGTGTTCACCATGACCCTGGGTCTTGAACCAGGCCATGTCGCCCTTGTCGGCAGAGCCGGGGACTTCGACGAGCCCCCAGTCATCGGTGTAGAATTTGCGTTCGGCATCGAAGTCCTCGACGCCATATCCGACATAGCGGATCTCGGTTACTCGGCTCATGGCATTGGTCCTTGAAGATTGACTGATCAAATGGGCTGCGAAACCACCGCGAACATCTCCGCGGTAGCCTTGTGATTGTCGACCGGCGGGCCCTTGCCGATCTGGCCGTGGCAGATCTCGAGCGACTTCTCGACGATGTAGCGGCAACGCTCGAAACGTCTGCTGCGGTAGGCCTCGAAGGCGGCTTCGGGCGTGTCGGCCTTGGTCAGCTCATCGGCAAGAACGAGAGCATCCTCGATCGCCATGCCGGCGCCCTGGCCCAGATGGGGCGTGGTCGCATGGACGGCATCGCCCATCAGCGCGATGCGGCCCTTGCTCCAGGGGCCGTAAAGCATCATGCCCTCAAGCGGACGATAGACGACGCCTTCGTCCTCGGTGATCTGTTCGGCCAGCGCACGAATCTGCGGGGCTGCCTTGGCAAGCTTGGAACGCATGGCCGCAGCGATGCCCTCGGTGGGATACCAGGGATTATCCGGCTCGGGCGTCGTCACGTACATATACATCAGGTCTTCGGACATCGGCACAAGGCCGGATCCGATCGGACCGTTGTATACGTGCAGCGCATCGAGATCTGCCGGGCGCGGGAAGTTGTAGCGCCACACCGCTTGACCCGTGAACTGCGGCGTCTCTGCGTCGGGCAGAATCGCCTCGCGGGTCTGCGAATAGACACCGTCAGCGCCCACGACGACGTCGAAGCGCTCTTCCCGCCCGTCGGAGAAAGTCACGTTCACGCCTGCACCGTCATCGTCAAGGCGTTCAGCCGTCACGCCCAGCCGGATCTCGGCACCCAGTTCTTTGGCACTGTCGCCCAGAACCTTCTGCAGCGCGCGCCGGCCGATGCCGACATTGGCGGGCTTGCCTTCGACCAACGCCGGCGACGGCACCCGCGCCACGCGGGTGCCGTCAGGCAGGTAGACCTCTACCGCATCGAACCCGCAGGCAGCATCGAGAAAGGTATCGAGCACACCCAACTGGTCCATCGCGCGCACCACGTTCGCCTGTTGGATGATGCCCACGCCATAAACCGACCACGCCGGGTCCTTCTCGATCACCGTCACCCGGTGACCGGCACGGCGCAGCGCGATCGCAGCCGAAAGGCCGCCGATGCCGCCGCCGATGATAAGCGCGCTCAGATCTTTCATTGCGGAAACCTCAGATAGTCGAAAATTGAGATAGGAACGGACGAGACACTGCCGGACAGGGACCGAGGCGCGCGCCTGCTTGAATATTGGGGCGGATGCATCGGCAGCACAGCAAGGGAATCGCCATCAGCAACCTGCATCGAGCGCCGCCGCCGCAAGGCGCCGTCTGTCTCCATTGATTCCAAAGAACTCTCCCAAGCCTGTACGCCGAATTTCGCACGCCACGATTGCCCTGAAGCTCCGCGGCGACCGAAACTAGAATTTGGTTCTAGTCCGAGCCGCAGGCGTCGTCAAGCGCAACCAGCATCCAGGAATACGAATGACGGTTTTAGTTTTTAATTGCAAGCAGGCGCGATTGATAATAGTGCCAAGTCTTGACGTTGAGGCGGCTCAGCCCGCCCCACGCATCATCCATGATTGGGGTTTTGGCGAAGTAAGCGGCGCAATGCTCACGGGCCGAACGAGCTGTAAACCGCGAAGAGGAGCGCGCGAACAAGGGAGCGTCGAGCCGAGAAACTGCCAGCCGATGCGACTGGATCATCGACGCGAATCACTGTCTGAATTTCATAGCCGGTGCCCTGCGATCGGACCGGGGCGTGCCCCTCACTGTAACACGAAAACATCCCCTACCCGACCGGGTCCCGGACAAACACACGGAGCGACGAATGTCCAAGATACAACGAGGCGTCAGCCTCTACAGCTTCCAGGAGGAGATGTTCCTCGGCCAGATGAGCGTGGAGGACTGCGTAGCCTACGCCGCATCGATCGGCGCCAAGGGCATCGAGATCTTGCCTGAACAGAACATGCCTACGTTCCCCGACATCAGCGACGCCGAAGTCGAGCACTGGAAGGAAATGATGGAGCGTCACGGCACGCACTTCACCTGCTACGACATGTTCCTCGACACCAAGCTGCGCAAGGGCGAGCTCCTGTCCGACGAGGAACAGGTCGCCAGCATCGAGCGCGACCTGCGCCTTTGCCATCGCTTCGGCATCAAGAACATGCGCATCCTCATCTTCGTGCGCCCCGACATCCTCGAAAAGTGCGTACCGCTCGCCGAGGAACTGGACATCCACATGGGCGTCGAAGTGCACGCTCCCTGGCACCTTGAACATGCCTGGATCCTGCGCACGATCGACGTTGCCGATCGTCTGAAGACCAAGCACCTGGGCATCCTGCCCGACATGGGCATCTTCATGAAGCACTATCCGCCGGCCTTCCGCGCGCGCTTCGAACGCCAGGGCGCCCGTCCGGAGATTACCCAGTTCATCGTCGATCAGCATGAACAGAAGATCATGTGCGAGTACACGATCTACGAAGTCGCGGTGAAGATGGGCGGCAACAAGGCCGAGATCGCCATGGCCGAGACGCTGCGCCACGCGCCATACGCCAACCCGAAGCGCCTCAAGGACTACGCGCCCTACTTCCGCCACATCCAGGCCAAGTTCTACGAAATGAACGAGGACTGCACCGATCCATCGCTGGCCTACGAGGACGTCATTCCCGAGCTGGTGAAGTGCGGTTGGGAAGGCACGCTTTCGAGCGAGTACGAAGGCAATCGCTGGATCCAGGACGTGATGGAAGTCGACAGCCGCGAGCAGGTTCGCCGCCAGCACGTCATGTTCGACCGCCTCATCGCAAAGGCAGAAGCCGAGCTGGAGAACGCCTGATGTTTGACAAATACCTGATCGACGAAACTACCCTGCGCAACACCGGTCCGGCCGACGCGCCCACCGGGTTCGCTTTCGAAGCCAAGCTTGGCTACTACCGTGGCATCGGTCTCTCGATGATCGAGAAGCTCGATGTCTCCATCGATGGCGAGACCGTTGCCCGCGATTCGGTGCGCTTCGACGAAGGCAAAGGCCCGATCTCGCTCGACGAGATGGAAACCGCTTACGACCGCCGCTGGCCATTCGGAACCCCGGCAACGATCTCGGTCCAATATCCGGGCGGCTTCCCGAAGGGTGAACACGAACTCTCGCTGGTTGAACAGCTTCGCGTGTCGTACCTGCCGTTCCCTTCGGTCAATACCGACGTCAAGCGCGTCACCTTCTGACGACCATCCACCCTTTCAGCTCACACCAGACATCAACGAAGCGGCCCTAGGGCGCCTCTTTCATAGGGAACGAA
>NZ_CCBH010000178.1:0-42421 GCF_001368935.1 Novosphingobium sp. KN65.2 | reverse complement strand
GGGGGGGGGGGGGGAGCCGGCCGCCTTCGCGCATGGCGAGCAGCAGGTTCTGCATGGCGCCGGTCTTGAGCTCGTCGGTCAGCTCGATGCGGTCGGTATAGAGTTGGTTGCCGTTCTCATCCACGAGGCGGACATTGCCGCTCGCGACGATCTGGCCGGATTGGCGGTTCCATGTGACGCTATCGGCACGGACCGACTGCTGTTCGCGTCGCAGCACGACATTACCGCTGGCGGTCACCGAATCCGCGTTCTGGTCATACTCGACAGTGTCCGCCTCGAAGGCGATCGGAATCTTTTCCTCGGTGCCGGCCGGTGCCGCGGTATCGGCTGAAGAGACCGCATCCTGTGCATAAGCGCCTGGGGCGAGCGTGAACGTGGCGATTCCTGCGGCGAGGATGCCCAGCGAAACGGGACGCAAGCGGCGATGACTGGCTTGCTGCGGTATCTGCGCGGCGGGGAGCATCACTTGCCTATCGCATCGCCGGTGCCTAACTGCAATCCAGTGATGCGGTGAACCGCACAAGTTGTGAAATCAACGGCGCCATCGCATGAAAAAAATTCAGGAGAATCCATGAATATCCAGTTCCTCGATGCGGCTACCCCCAGCGCTGAACGCCTCGTGGCCCGCCTCGTCAACCAGGATGCGATGCCCGCCGATCTCGAACCGGTGCTGGCAGAGGGTGCCAAGCAGTCGCGTTTCACCGGCAAGGCCGGGCAGGTCTTCGAAGGTTTCGTCGAGCGTGACGGCAAAGTCGTGCGCATGGTCCTCGCGGGAATCGGTGCCGCTTCGGCGAAGGATCGCCGCGCTGCCATCGAAAAGGCGGGTGCCGCTGTCGTTGCGAAGTACCTGACCTCCGGCGAGACTGCACTGGCGCTCGACGTTACCGGTGCCGGGCTCTCTGCCGAAGAAACCAGCGGCGCGCTGCTCGGCGCCGTGCTGCGTTCCTGGCGCCACGACGTCTATCGCACCAAGCTGTCCGACGAAGCGAAGCCCACGCTGGCTTCGATCTCGGTGATCGGCGCTCCGGACGGCACCGCGACCACCTGGGACGTCGAGACTGCGGTGGCAGATGGCGTTGCCTTCACCCGCGAACTGGTGACAGAGCCTGCCAACACGATCTATCCGGAAAGTTTCGTCGCCCGCTGCGAAAAGCGCATGGCCGGCACCGGGCTCAAGATCCGCGTGCTCGACGACAAGGAAATGGCCGAGTTGGGCATGGGCTCGCTGCTCGGCGTGGCGCAGGGCTCGGTTCGCCCGGCGCGCCTGCTGGTGATGGAATGGATGGGCGGCGCCAAGGGTGACAAGCCCGTTGCCTTCGTCGGCAAGGGCGTGACGTTCGATACCGGCGGCATCAGCATCAAGCCTGCAGCGGGCATGGAAGACATGAAGTGGGACATGGGCGGCGCCGGTGTGGTGGCCGGAACCATGCTTGCCCTCGCGCTGCGCAAGGCCAAGGCCAATGTCGTGGGCATCTGCGGCCTGGTCGAAAACATGCCCGATGGCAATGCCCAGCGCCCCGGCGACGTGGTCACCTCGCTTTCGGGCCAGACCATCGAGGTCATCAACACCGACGCTGAAGGCCGCCTCGTCCTGTGCGACGCGCTGACCTGGGTGCAGCGGGAATACAGCCCCGCCAAGATCGTCGATCTTGCCACGCTGACCGGTGCGATCATTCTCTCGCTGGCGCACGAATATGCGGGCCTGTTTTCGAACAATGACGAACTCGCTGCCGAGCTGACCGCGGCCGGCGATGCCTCGGGCGATCGCCTGTGGCGCATGCCGATGGGCGCGAACTACGACAAGATGCTCGACAGCCAGATCGCCGACATGAAGAACGTCGGCCCGCGCTTCGGCGGCTCGATCACTGCGGCACAGTTCCTCAAGCGCTTCATCGAGAACGATACCCCGTGGGCGCACCTCGACATCGCCGGCACCGTGTGGACCGACAAGCCCGGCGCGACGTGGGACAAGGGCGCGACCGGCTACGGCGTGCGCCTGCTCGACCGCTTCGTTCGCGACACGCTCGAAGCCTGACCGGACAGGGGAGGGACGCGGCCGATGCGGGTCGATTTCTACCAGCTCAGCCGCGATCCTGCCGAAGTCGCGCTGCCGCTGATCGCGGGCAAGGTCATCGGGTCGGGCGAGCGCCTCCTGGTGGTCTCCGCGGATGGTGAGCAGCGCAAGCGGATCCGACAGGCCCTGTGGTCTGTCGGGTCCGAAACGTTCCTTGCCAATGGCGAGGCGGGCGACGGGCATGAGGATCGCCAGCCGATCCTGCTGTCCGATGCGCCGCAGCCTGCCAACGGGGCGAAGTTCATGGCCATCGCCGATGGCCAGTGGCGCGAAGGCATCGAGCCCTTCGCCCGAACCTTCTATCTCTTCGACGATTCGACCGTGCAACGGGCCCGCAACGTCTGGCGCGAACTGCGCGCCCGCGAAGGGGTTGAGCACTATTACTGGAAGCAGGAAGGCGGTCGTTGGGTCCAGGCCGGATAAAGGCATGCTTGCGGCGCAACCGAAACCCCGCTAGGGGCGCGCGCAACTTTCCCAAATACCATACTTCGCAAGGAACCTGACATGGCGGTTACCCGCACCTTTTCGATCATCAAGCCCGATGCCACCCGTCGCAACCTGACCGGCGGCGTCACCAAGATGCTGGAAGAAGCGGGCCTTCGCGTCGTTGCTTCCAAGCGTATCCAGATGACCCAGGAACAGGCCGAGGGCTTCTACGCCGTCCACAAGGAACGCCCGTTCTTCAACGACCTCGTCTCCTTCATGATCTCGGGCCCGGTCGTGGTTCAGGTTCTCGAAGGTGAAGACGCCGTGAAGCGCAACCGCGACGTCATGGGCGCCACCAACCCGGCCGATGCCGCCGAAGGCACCATCCGCAAGACCTACGCCGAATCGATCGAGGCCAACTCGGTCCACGGTTCGGATTCGGATGAGAACGCCGCGATCGAGATCGCCTACTTCTTCAAGCCGGAAGAGATCGTCGGCTGATCGGCGATTAATTCTTCGCAAGATGGACGAAGGCCGCCCAATCGGGCGGCCTTTTTCTTTGCGGCTCGGTCTATCGTTCGGTTAATCGATAGTTAGCTAATCGATTCCGAACTGGAGGAGGCTTGTCTTGATCGGCAGGACATTCATCATTGTAGCCGGCGCGTCGTTCATCGCAGCAGTGATCACATCGGGCGCCGCGCAGATCAGCGCGGGCACAGCGCCGGTGCAATTGCTTCAACTCGTTGCCATGCGATAGGCTCATGCCGAGCCGCAAAAGGCGGCTATTGGGCGCTCTTGTCGCCCGTCACGAGGTGCGCGAGGCAGCGTGAGTAGAGCTGGTGCTCGGCAATCAGGACCCGCGCGGCGAGTGTTTCGGGCGTATCGCCGGGAATGATCGCGACCGGGGTCTGGCCCAGGATCGGGCCGTCGTCGAGCTCTGCCGTGACGAGGTGCACGGTTACGCCACCATGCGAATCGCCTGCCTCGATGGCCCGTTCATGGGTGTGCAGCCCGGTGTACCTGGGCAGCAGGGAAGGGTGAATGTTGACCATGCGGCCTTCCCATCCTGCGACGAATTCGGGTGTGAGGATGCGCATGTACCCGGCAAGGGCGACCCACTGCGCACCCGATTCGCGGATCGCGGCGTCCATCGCCTTGTCATGTTCCGCGCGTGCCATGCCCTTGTGAGACAGGGCGAAGGTCGGCACGCCTTCAGCCTCGGCAAGCACGAGACCCTTGGCTGCCGGATCGTTGGAGGCGACCAGGACGATCTCGAAAGGACAGTCCTCGGCCCGGCTCGCGTAAAGCAGTGCGGCCATGTTGGTGCCGCTGCCGGAAATGAGGACGGCAACCTTCTCGCGGATCATTCGAAACTTCCGTTCGCGTCATGCTGAAGGGATTTCAGCATCCGTTCTTCCTCCATCGCGGACTTGCGGCGGTTCGGCCCAGAACCGCACCATGCGTTCAGGGCCTCGACGGCCTCAAGCGAAGTGCGTGGCTTCCCAGTTCTCGCGAGCGGACCAGACTTCGGCCTTGCCCTGCACGGTGCAGCCCTTCTCGCCCGGCTCGATCGCGCCGATAACGTGGACGGTCTCGCCCGCCGCTTCGAGGTCGGCCTGGAATGCTGCCGCGTCGTCGGCGGCCACGGCAAGGACCATGCCGATGCCGCAGTTGAAGGTGCGTGCCATTTCGCCGGGCTCGATGTTGCCCTGCGCCTGGAGGAACGCCATCAGGCGCGGTTGCAGCCATGCGCCCGCGTCGATGCGCGCATGAAGGCCCTTGGGCAGTACGCGCGGGATATTTTCCAGCAGACCGCCGCCGGTGATGTGGGCGAGGGCGTGGATGCGGCCCGAGCGGATGAAGGGCAGCAGGCTCTTCACGTAGATGCGCGTCGGCGCGATCAGCGCGTCGATCAGCAGGGTTTCCGCATCGAACAGGGCCGGGCGGTCGAGCTTCCAGCCCTTGTCTTCGGCAAGGCGGCGGACCAGCGAATAGCCGTTGGAGTGTACGCCCGAGGAGGCCAGGCCCAGCAGCACGTCGCCGCTGGCAACCTTGTCGCCGGTCAGCTGCTCGCCGCGCTCGACAGCGCCGACGCAGAAGCCTGCGAGGTCATAGTCGCCTGCGGCATACATGCCGGGCATTTCGGCCGTTTCGCCACCGATGAGGGCGCAGCCCGACATCTTGCAGCCTTCGGCAATGCCGGCCACGACGCGTTCGGCGACGCCGTTCTCAAGCTTTCCGGTGGCGAAGTAGTCGAGGAAGAAGAGGGGCTCCGCGCCCTGTACGATGAGGTCGTTCACACACATGGCGACAAGGTCGATGCCGATGTGGTCGTGACGGTCGTGATCGATGGCCAGCTTGACCTTGGTGCCAACGCCATCGTTCGCCGCGACAAGGAGCGGGTCCCTGTACCCGGCCGCGCGCGGATCGAAGAAGCCACCGAAGCCGCCGAGGTCCGCGTCCGCGCCGGGACGGGCGGTCGCTTTGGCCAGCGGGGCGATGGCTTTTACAAGGGCATTGCCGGCCGCGATCGAAACGCCGGCCTGCTCATAGCTATAGCTCTTCGAGGAGTTATCTTCGGACATTGCGCGCGCATAGTGCGCAATCGGTTTCGAGTCACGCCCGACCCGCAAAAATGACGCACAAAAAGCGCCGGGCATGCCCAAGTTCGGGCGCAGTCGCTTTCCTGCTTGGATTTCGCTCGCCGTTTGGGCAAAAGGCCCGAGTTTTGACAATGGCCACGACAATCTCCCACAAATTCCGGCGGCTTGCCCGCACCGGTTCGCTCAAGGGCGCCGCTGGGCGCAAGGGCCTGATCCTCGGCGGCGTGGCGGCCGCGGCGCTCGCCTTTGCCGGCGGCTCCGCGCTGATCGCGCAGATCGAGGGTGATCGCGGCATCCCTCCGCTCGTCAATTCCGAGGACATCCAGGTCAACGGCATCAAGGTGGACGTGTCGGACAAGACCGGCGCGGATGCCCGTCTAAAGGCGTGGAAAGAGGCGGAAAAGGAAGCCTGGAAGAAGCTGGGCGGTCCTGACATGCCGGTCGAATCGATCGATGCCATGGTCTCGTCCGTGGTGATCGAGCACGAACAGATCGGCCCGCACCGCTATATCGCCTCGCTGGGTATTATCTTCGACAAGGCCAGGGCGGGCCAGTTCGTCGGCGGGGACGGTGCGAAAGTCCGTTCGGCGCCGTTGCTGGTCATTCCCGTGCTTTATTCCGGCGGCGTGCGCCAGGTCTTCGAGGTGCGCGGGCCCTGGCAACGCGCCTGGGCCGAGTTCCAGGCGGCGCAGAGCACTATCGATTACGTGCGTCCGGCCGGCGCTGGCGGCGAATCGCTGATTCTCACGGCGGGACAGCCGGGCCGACGCAGTCGCCTTTGGTGGCGCAACGTTCTCAACCAGTTCGACGCGGCCGACGTGATCGTGCCGGTGGCCCGGCTTGAGCGTCAGTGGCCGGGCGGCCCGGTGAAGGGCACCTTCACGGCACGCTACGGCCCGGACAACAAGTTCCTCTCCAGCTTCGAGATGACGGCGGCAGGCGACGAGCAGCTGCCGGAAATGCTCGACAAGGCGGTACAGCGCGTCGATGGCATCTACCGCGATGCGCTCGATCGGGGGCTGCTCCAGCCGGACCCGACGATCACCGCCGGTCGCCTCACGCTGGACCGCGCCTTTGCCGAATTGCGCGACAAGCTGATGCCGCAGGGCGCGCCGCCGCCAGAACTTCTCACGCCTCAACCGATCCCGGGGGCAACGCCCGAAAGCGTCGCTGCCGGTCCGGTCGAGACGGTGACCGTACAGTTCGCAACACCCGATGCAGGGGCGGTCGACTCGGCGCTGGCCGCCGTTCGCGGCGTGCCGGGCGTGAGCGGGGCCGCCACGGTGAGCCTGGCTATCGGCGGAACCTCGGTCATGAGGGTCACCGCAGCGGGTGGGGCGGAACGCCTTGCCGCGGCGCTGAAGGCGCAGGGCTGGAATGTCTCTGCCAGCGGCTCTACGCTGAGGATCAGCCGCTAGGACTGGGCCTTGGGCATGAGGCAGATCGCATTACCGCTTTCGTCCAAACGGGACAGGCCGCCGCGCATCGTCGTGGGCAATGCCAATGCGTCCGCGATCGATGCAATGTCAGAGCCGGGAAACTGGCCCTTCCATACCGCGATCCTCACCGGACCGCCGCGTTCGGGCAAGTCACTGCTTGCGGGCTGGTTTGCCGATTCGGGCGTGGGCGATGTCGTCGACGATGCCGACACGGTCGACGAAGACGCGCTGTTCCACCGCTGGAACCGTGCGCAGGAGAGCGGACGGCCCCTGCTCATCGTCAGCAACCGACCGCGCGGCAATGGCGAGGGAGCCTGGAAAGTCAGCCTGCCGGACCTCAATTCGCGATTGGGAGCCGCACTCGACCTCGAAATCGACGTGCCGGACGACGAGATGCTGGCCGCCCTGATGGAAGTGCACGCCGAAATGCGCGGCCTCGTTCTTGACCATTCCGCAACCGATTATCTTGTACCACGGTGCGAGCGTAGCCATCTGGGGGTCGAACGGCTGGTCGAAGCGATCGATCGGCTCAGTCTGGAACGCAAACAGGCCCCCACACTGGCCATCTGGCGCGAAGCCTTGATCGAGACTAAAGGCGGCGCTCCGGAAGACCTCGGGAACTAGGTCTGCTCTACGATGCTTGCCTTGCAGGCGAATTGATGGGAGATTCGGGCAATGCTCGGTAATCTTGTCCGATATCTGGATTCTGTCGTGGCGCGTGACCCTGCGCCCCGTTCGCGTTGGGAAGTGCTGCTCTATCCCGGCGTGTGGGCGCTGTTCTGGCACAAGATCGCGCATCGCCTGTTCAAGGCGCGGCTGTTCTTTCTCGCGCGCGCAGTCAATCACCTCTCCCGGTTCATGACCGCGATCGACATCCATCCGGGCGCAACCATCGGCAGGAACTTCTTCATCGACCACGGCTTCACCGTGATCGGCGAGACGGCGGAGATCGGCGATAACGTCACGATTTACCAGTGCGTCACGCTTGGCGGCTCCAACCCGACCAACGGCAAGGGCGGCAAGCGCCACCCGACGCTGGAGGACAATGTCATCGTCGGCTCCGGGGCGCAGATCATCGGGCCGGTGACCATCGGCAAGCGTGCGCGCATCGGCGCCAGCGCCGTGGTGACCGAGAGCGTGCCGGAAGGCGCGACCATGATCGGCGTGAAGGCACGTTCGACCCTTGTCGCCGCAGAAACTTACGCCAAGGACTTCATGCCTTACGGCACGCCCTGCAAGGAGCCGTGCGAACCTGCGCCCAACCAGCGCGTCGACCAGCTTGAAGAGCAGATCGATGCCCTGCGCGCGCAAGTGGAGGCGCTCATGGCCGAACGCGAAGAGGCCGCGAAGTCGACCGAACCGGCATGCAAGGGCGTTTGAGCTGAATGTCGGTTGGGCCGGCCGGACTGAATTCCAACCTCGGCAGTGTCGTTGCATTCCCTGGGCGCAAGCCGCTGCAGGTGGGGTTTGAGCGCGACGAACTGATGCGGATTCTCGATCTCTACGGGCGCATGGTCGCCGCCGGGTTTTGGCGCGACTATGCGATGGACTTCGGCAAGGATGCGGCCAACTTCAGCGCCTTTCGCCGCGCTGCCGAACGCCCGCAGGCACGGGTGGAGAAGCGCCCTTCGCTGCGCGCAAAGCAGGGCATGTGGACGCTGTTCGGCGAGGCCGGGCAAGTGCTCAAGCGTGGGCACGAACTGGCCGGCATTCTCAGCCCGCTCGAACGCAAGCTCCTCAAGATCGTCGAGGATTAAAGGGCAGGGGCGCTAGGCCCGATTGCCGTCAGCCGCGCTTGCCGGACAGCATGGCCATCGCGTGGTGCGACTGCTCCATGCCGTTATCGAACACATGGTCGCCGCGCCGGTCGCATATGCGCTCCCATGCAGCTGCGAAACCTTCGACGGTGCGCTCCGCCTCGGGTAGCAGGATGCCGTCGTTCATGGTGATGAAGGCGCCCTGGTAGACGCCGCCGCCGGCACCCACGATGGCATCGCTGGGTGCATCCTTCGATACGAGAAACAGCGCGGCGGGCACGACCGCTTCGGGGACGAAGGCATTGTAGGCTTCGTCGGGAAAGATGTCGGCGGTCATGCGGGTTCCGGCAGTCGGCGCGATCGAGTTGACGCGAATGTCGTACTTGGCGCCTTCCATGCGCAAGGTGCGCGCAAGTCCGAGGACGCCGGCCTTCGCTGCGCCATAGTTGGCCTGTCCGAAGTTGCCGCCAAGGCCCGAGGATGACGTGGTCATCAGCACGCGGCCGTAGCGCTGCTCGCGCATGGTTTCCCACACCGCCTTGGTCGCAAAGGCGCTGCCCAGCAGGTGAACGCGCACGACCAGTTCGAAATCGGCCGGGTCCATGTTCGCGAAAGTGCGGTCGCGCAGGATGCCGGCATTGTTGATCAGGACATGGACGCCGCCCCAGGCTTCCTTCGTGCGCGTGACCATCGCTTCCATCTGCGCGAAGTCCGAAACGTCGCCGCCGTCGGCCATGGCCTCGCCGCCGGCCTCTCGGATTTCCTCGACGACCGCGAGTGCGGCATCGGAATGGCCGCGGCCGTCGCGGGCGCCGCCGAGGTCATTGACCACGACTTTCGCGCCGCGCCGCGCCAGCTCAAGGGCATAGGCACGTCCCAGTCCATTGCCGGCACCGGTCACGATGGCGACCTGTCCTTTAAACGAAATGGGCATTTTCGGAGCACTCCGGCTTGGTGCGTGAGGGGGCTTGCCGCGAAATGGCAGGTTGTGCGGTGCGGTTCAATTGCAAAGCTTGACCATGAAGCGCGTGCTGCCGCTTGCTCCCGCGCGTTCTCGGGGCCATAGGCGGTCCGAACGAA
Organism: Novosphingobium sp. KN65.2; assembly: GCF_001368935.1. Lineage (NCBI taxonomy): Bacteria > Pseudomonadati > Pseudomonadota > Alphaproteobacteria > Sphingomonadales > Sphingomonadaceae > Novosphingobium > Novosphingobium sp. KN65.2. The sequence continues at coordinate 33,042 of NZ_CCBH010000178.1, read as the reverse complement.
TCCGGCGATTCCGCGCGAAGCGGGATTGCAATTGACCAGACCGCCCTAGCGAAAGGCCCCCGCGATGAAAGTCCGCGTCCACGTCAGCCTCAAGCCCGGTGTCCTCGATCCGCAGGGTCGGGCGATTCACCACTCGCTCGAAGGCCTCGGCTTCTCGGGAGTGAACGACGTCCGCGCCGGCCGCCTGATCGAGCTCGACGTTGCCGACAGCGTAACCGACGAAGCGCTCGACGACATGTGCCGCAAGCTCCTCGCCAACATGGTGATCGAGAACTACCGTATCGAGAAGGTCGCCGCATGAGCTTCCGCTCCGCCGTCATCACCTTTCCCGGCTCCAATTGCGACCGCGACATGGCGGACGCGCTGGAGAAGGTTTCGGGCACTGCGCCGCATCGCGTGTGGCACGGTGATGCCGACCTGCCCGAAGGACTGGACTTCATCGCCCTGCCGGGCGGCTTTTCCTACGGCGACTACCTGCGTTGCGGTGCGATTGCCTCGCGCTCGCCGGTCATGCGGGCCGTCATCGAGGCTGCCGGTCGCGGCGTTCCGGTGCTGGGCGTGTGCAACGGCTTCCAGGTCCTGACCGAAAGCGGTCTCCTGCCGGGTGCGCTGCTGCGCAACTCGGTGATCCGCTTCGTCTGCCGCGATGTCCGCCTCAAGGTGGAAAATGCGCAGTCGCTGTTCACCAGCGGCTACGAAGCCGGGCAGGAAATCGTCATCCCCGTTGCGCACCATGACGGCAACTATTTTGCCGACGAAGGGACGCTCGACCGTCTTGAGGGTGAGGGGCGCGTAGCCTTCCGCTATGCCGAAGACGTGAACGGTTCGGCGCGACAGATCGCCGGCGTGCTCAACGATGCCGGCAACGTGCTGGGCATGATGCCGCACCCGGAACGCGCCATCGAGGCGACCCATGGCGGCACCGACGGTCGTGCGCTGTTCGAAAGCGCGATCAAGGGCCTGGTCGGCGCCTGAGCGCCAACAAGCCCAAGCCAAGCCGACGTCCCGGGTGCATCCCGGGGCGGTCGGCTCCATCCTCTCTGTAGTTGATTGATTGCGAGCGGGGGCAGACTGGATCTGCGTACTATCGCGCGGATGCGGCAGTCTTGAGCGGCGGGGTGTTCAGGCCGCGCTTTGCCTTGGATTGGCTGGATTGCCGAACAGGGCGATGGCATCTTGGGCGGCCATCGGGCGGCCGAAGAAATAGCCCTGGATCTTGCGGCAGCCGAGCTGCCGAATCATGTCGACTTCCTTCTGCGTCTCCGCACCTTCAGCCGTCGTCGACATTCCGAGGCTGTCGGCCATGGCAACGACGGCGCGGATGATCGCAAGGCTCTCGGGATTGCCGGTGGCAGCGCCCTGCACGAACATGCGGTCGACCTTGATCGTCGAGAAGCGCAGCTTGCGCAGGTAGCCGAGCGAGGAATAGCCGGTCCCGAAGTCGTCGAGCGCAATGCCGCAGCCCAGCGCCATGACTTCCTCGAGCGCGGCATTGGCCTTGGTCGTGTCGCGCAGGAAGATGCTTTCTGTCACCTCGATCTCGAGCCTGTTCGGGCTGAGGCCGCTGAGCCGGAGCGCGCCTACGACGCTGGCGACGAAGTTCTGGTCGAGGAGCTGTTCACCCGAGACGTTCACCGCGACGCGGATGTGTTCGGGCCAGTTTATCGCCTCCTTGCACGCTTCCTGGAGGACCCATTCCCCGATCGGTACGATCAGGCGGGTATCCTCTGCCAGCGGGATGAACTTGGCCGGGCTGACGCTGCCGTGATCCTTGCTGTTCCAGCGCAGCAGCGCCTCGAAGCTGACGACACCTTCGGTGTCTGCCGCGACGACCGGCTGATAGACGAGCTGGAATTCGTCGCGCTCCAGCGCACGGCGCAGCGAGAATTCGAGCTTGCGGCGCTCTTCGGCGTGGGCGTGCAGGGCCGGCTCATAGGTGAAGTGATCGTTTCCGCCGGTATCCTTGGCGCGATAGAGCGCGAGGTCGGCATTGCGCATCAGGGTCTCGACGGTCGAGCCGTCGCGCGGGCCGATTGCGGACCCGACCGATGCACCGACGTAAAGTGTGTGCTGGTCGACCTCATAGGGCTGCGAAAGCCGCTTGATGACGCGTTCGGCGACGCGGTCGATATGGGCAAGGTCCGAAGCGTCGCGGATGACGATGGCGAACTCGTCGCCACCGAGGCGGCCGCACAGCTCGTTGTCGGTCATCTGTTCCTTGAGCCGCTCCGAGACGCGGGCCAGAAGTTGGTCGCCGACGAGATGGCCCAGCGAATCGTTTACCGCCTTGAAGCGATCGAGGTCGATCATCAGGAAGGCGCAGCGCGTGCGCCACTTTTCGGCATAGTCCAGTGCTTCGCCGAGCGCTTCGGTGAGCATCATGCGGTTGGGAAGGCCGGTCAGCGTGTCGTATCGCGCGAGCCAGGCGATCTTGTCGGAATTTTCGCGCGCTTCGGTGACGTCAGATCCGACGCCGCGGAAGCCGTCGAAATTGCCCTTTTCATCGAGCTTGGGCGTACCGGAAAGCTCCCACCAGCGGGGTTGACCGTGGATCGTCACGCGCACCAGCAGGTTGTTGAAGTTCTCGCGCCGCTTGATGCGTTCGGCCAGGTCGTGGAGGCTGGTCGAGAACTGGCCGCTCTCCCACGCCGAACCGGCGATAAGCTGGATCAGGGGCTGCCCCTCGATTTCCTTGGCGTCCATGCCCAATGCGAAGGCGAAGCGCGGGGAAACCGACCGCACGCGGCGGGCGGTGTCGATCTGCCAGAGCCAGTCCGCCTCGCCTTCCTCGAACTCGCGCAGCAGCATCGAGACGACTTCGTCTTTCTCGACAATACCTGCTTCTGCGATCTTGGCGGTAACATGGCGGCGCGCGCTCTCGATGGCGGCGGCGATCACGATCCCGGAGAAAGCAATGCTGACCGCGGCCATGTCGAACATGCCGCGGCTCAGGAAGAAAACGATCGCCGTAGAGCCGGTAATCCCGGTGAAGAGCAGGGTGCCGAGCGGCACTGCCGGCAGCAGCACGGCCGATGCTGTCATCAGCATCGCCACCACGATCCACAGCTTCACCTGCGTTTGCGGGTCGACGAAGAAGCCCAGGCCGCCGATCGGGACCGACCAGGCCAGGCCGTTGAGAATCGAGCTGATCATCTGCGCGTGGACTTCGTCGCGCGAGATGCGACGCTTGTCCGCGTCGATCAGCGTGCGATCGATACGGACCCCGCGCCAGAGCGTGAGGCAGGCCACGGCGATCCAAATCGCGACCGCCGCCATCGGCACTTGCCCGAAGACCAGGGCGGCGGTTGCGAGCATGGCGGAAATCTGCGTCGTTACCCGCGCGAAGGTAGAGTGGCCGAGGCAGGAATATTGGATTCCCCGCAGTCGGCTCCAATCGCCGTCGTCCGGATCCGATAGCCCGAGGACCGCCAATACTGGCAGTTCCCGGGGCAAGGTGCAGTAGGTGGACGTGTGCGTGTTCACACCCCTGCAATAACCGACCAAGTGTTATTACAGGGTAAAAGTCGTTCAATCAGTCGCGCAGGACTGAATTATTGCCGCGAACTGTCGTTATTCGACGGTTACGCTCTTGGCGAGATTGCGGGGCTGGTCGACGTCGGTGCCCTTTACGCAGGCGACGTGGTAGGCCAGCAACTGAACCGGGACGGCATAGACCAGCGGCGCGATCAGCGGGTGAACCTTGGGCATCTCGATCGTCGCGATGCAGCCTTCACCAGCTTCCCCGATACCTTCCCTGTCGGAAATCAGCACGACCTTGCCGCCGCGGGCGCGCACTTCCTGCATGTTGCTGACGGTCTTTTCGAAGAGCGGACCGGAAGGCGCTAGGACGATAACCGGCACGGCATCGTCGATCAGCGCGATCGGTCCGTGCTTCATTTCGCCCGAGGCATAGCCCTCGGCGTGGATATAGCTGATTTCCTTGAGCTTGAGCGCCCCTTCGAGGGCGAGCGGGAAGTCCGGACCGCGCCCAAGGTAAAGCACGTCGCGCGCCGGGGCGATGAGGTGTGCCATCTCGGCGATTTCCTCGTCATGGGCGAGCGCAGCGTTGAGACAGGCAGGCGTTTCGACGAGGTGATTGACGACTTCCATCTCTTCCTCGCGCGCCATGCGCCCACGCTTGACTGCCAGATGCGCAGCCAGGGCGGCGAGTACGGCCAGCTGGCAGGTGAACGCCTTGGTCGAGGCGACACCGATCTCGGGCCCCGCATGGGTGGGCAGCAGCAGATCGGCCTCGCGCGCCATGGTGCTGGTCGGCACGTTGACGACGACGGCGATCTTCTGGCCCGCTTCCTTGCAGTGGCGCAGCGCCGCCAGCGTGTCGGCCGTTTCGCCAGACTGTGAAATGAACAGGGCCAGTCCGCCCTGCTCCAGGACCGGTTCGCGGTAGCGGAACTCGCTGGCGACATCGATGTCCACCGGCAGGCGCGCGAAATGCTCGATCCAGTACTTGGCAACCATGCCGGCATAATAGCTGGTGCCGCAGGCGACGATGGTGATGCGGTTGACGCTGGTGACGTCGAAATCGATCTGGGGCAGGGCGACGGAGTGGTCGATCTGGCGGATGTAGCTGCGCAGGGTCTGGGCAACGACGGTCGGCTGCTCGAAGATCTCCTTCTGCATGAAGTGGCGGTAGTTGCCTTTCTCGATCGCTACGGCAGAGGCGCCGGAGGTGACGATCTCGCGCTCTACGGCATGACCGTCGACGTCGTAGATCTGCGCGCCTTCGCGGGTGATGACGACCCAGTCGCCCTCCTCGAGGTAGGAGATGCGCTGCGTCAGCGGGGCCAGCGCCAGGGCATCGGAGCCGAGGTAGGTTTCACCCTCGCCATAGCCGACGACCAGCGGCGAGCCGAGGCGGGCGCCGATCAGCATGTCCGGGAAGCGGCGGAAGGCGATGGCCAGTGCGAAGGCGCCGCGAAGCTGGGGCAAGGCGGCCCTGACCGCTTCCTGCGGCGACTGGCCCGCCTCGACCAGTTCGGAGACGAGGTGCGCGACGACTTCGGTGTCGGTCTGGCTTTCGAACTTGCGTCCACGCGCGACGAGCGCCTCGCGCAAGGGGCGGAAGTTCTCGATGATGCCGTTGTGGACGAGCGCCAGTTCCCCGGTCGCATGGGGATGGGCGTTGACCGCCGTGGGCGCACCGTGGGTGGCCCAACGTGTGTGGGCAATGCCGATCAGGCCCGGAGCCGGATCGACCGCCAGTTCCTTGACGAGGTTGAGCAGCTTGCCTTCGGCCCGGCGACGGATCAGCTGACCTTCGTGGACAGTGCAGACGCCGGCACTGTCATAGCCGCGGTATTCCATGCGCCTGAGGCCGTCCACGAGGCGCTCCGCGACTTCTTCCTTGCCGACGATACCGATGATTCCACACATGTGTCGCGCTTGCCGCCTTGTTCCGGGTGAATGTTGTTGTGGCTGGATCGAGCCTTGTCGGTCCAGCAGATGGCGCTCCGTCCGGGAATGGACAAGCTTGAAAATCGGTTTAGCCGCCGGTCTTGGCAAGCCAGCGGTGGAAAGATTGCTCAGTCGCCGTCGAGCAGGTCGCCCAGACCGCCCAGGATCGAACCCTCGCCCCGGTTCTGGCCACCACGGGAGCCGGCTGCTGCCAGCATCCGGCCGGCAAGCCGCGAGAAGGGGAGGGACTGGACCCAGACCTTGCCGGGGCCGCGCAGGCGGGCGAAGAACACGCCTTCGCCGCCGAAGATCATCGACTTGACCGATCCGGCGCGGATCACGTCGAAGTCGATGCCCGATGTGAAGGCGGCGACGCAGCCGGTGTCGACGTGCAGTTCCTCGCCCGGGGCCAGCTCTCGCTCGATCACGGTGCCGCCCATCTGCACGAAGACCCAGCCGTCGCCTTCCAGCTTCTGCATGATGAAGCCTTCGCCGCCGAACAGGCCGGTCATGATGCGCTGCTGGAAATGGACGCCGATGGAGACGCCGCGGGCTGCGGCGAGGAAGGCGTCTTTCTGGCAGATCAGGCGCCCGCCGACGTCGTCCAGCTTGATCGGGAGGATCGCGCCGGGAACGGGCGCGGCGAAGGCGACCCGCGCCTTGCCCTTGCCCTGGTGGGTGAACACGGTCGTGAACAGACTTTCGCCGGTGACAAGGCGCTTGCCCGCGCCGAGCAGCTTGCCCATGAAGCCGCTGCCTTCGCCGCCCGATCCGTCTCCGAAGACGGTCGACATCTCGATCGAGGCATCCTTCCAGACCATCGCCCCCGCTTCGGCGACGGCGCTTTCGCCGGGGTCGAGTTCGATTTCGACGAACTGCAGCTCCTGGCCCCTGATCTCGAAATCGACGTCGTCTGAAATCGAAGAACTGCGCGAATGGCTCCAGGGACTGCCGGACATGATGCCTCCTTTGCGGTGAATAGCTGGAACAAGGGTGTGGGGTGGGCGATTATCCTTGTCAAACCGCGTTCATCGGATACGCTTTGCAGTTCGTCGACCACTAACAAGGTGCGCGGCATTTCAGCGGATTCGTCGACCTCCAAAAGGTGCGCGGCGCATTTGGGTGAGGATGAAATCGATGAACCAGTGGAAGGCCTTAGTTCCCGGAATCTGCATGGCAATGGCTGTCGGTACGGCTGCAGGATCGGCCCCGGCACGCGCCGAATCGGTTTCGCCGGGGCACCTGACCGAAGTTAGCCAGCTGGTGGTTGCGCCCGATGTCATGGACAAGCAGCGCACCTCGGCAGGTTTTGGCTTCATTCGCGCAGGCAAGCCCAAGAAGGCGATTGCCGAATTCGACGCAGTGATCTCGGCGGCAGACCGTCGGCATCTGGGCGATCCGCGTCCGCGCTTCTGCGCACGCAATGAACGCGACGCCTCGCGGATCACGACCGCGACCAGTGCTTCGGGGGCGAGCCCGGTCTTGATCGATTCGGCGGTCTGCGACGCGCACTTCGGCAAGGGGTATGCCCTGATCGACATGGGGCGCGGCGATCTTGCCGAGGCGGAGCTGCGCCGTGCGACCGAGCTGGCGCCCTTCGATGCGCACTACGCCAACGAATATGCCGAACTCTACAAGTCGCGCCGCGACTGGAAGGCTTCGCTCGAACTGTTCCTTCATGCCTGGGACGTGGCCGACAAGAATCCGGCCGGACCCGATGCCGACCTTGCCGCGCGGGCGTTGCGGGGGATCGGCTACAACCAGATGATGCTCGGAAATCTCGATGCGGCCGAGAATTCGTTCAGGCAGTCGCTGGAATTCGAGCCAGGGAACAAGGCCGCCAGTATCGAACTGGGACATATCGCCCGCAAGAAGGCAATCGGTTCGTAATTCAGTTGCGAAGGCCGGGCTGACTTACTTTTTCTGCTCGGCCTTTTTCTTCTTCATCGCATCGTGGAAGCGGTCGGCCCAGCCGGGTTTGATCAGCTGTTCTCCGCGCACGAGACGGAGCTCGCCCGGCGCGACGTTGCGCGTGACAGCGCTGCCGGCGGCGACGATCGCATCCGCGCCGATCTGTATCGGGGCGACCAGCGCGCTGTTCGAGCCGATGAAGGCGCGTTCGCCGATCACCGTCTTGTGCTTGAAGTAGCCGTCGTAGTTGCAGGTGATCGTGCCTGCGCCGATGTTCGCGCCCGCGCCGATCTCGGCATCGCCAAGGTAGCTGAGGTGATTGGCCTTGGCGCCTTCGCCCAGCACTGCCTTCTTGATCTCGACGAAGTTGCCGACCTTGGAACCGGCCTTGAGCACCGCGCCAGGACGCAGGCGGGCATAGGGGCCAATCTCGACACCGCTTTCCAGCGTCGCGCCTTCAAGGTGCGAGAAGGCGCGGATGGTGACATCGTCGGCGATCGTCACGCCCGGGCCGAAGACAACGTTCGGCTCAATCGTAACGTCGCGGCCAAGCTGCGTATCCCAGGCGAAGAAGACCGTTTCCGGTGCGGTCAGCGTCACGCCATCGGCCATGGCCGCCTTGCGACGGCGGGCCTGCCAGCGTGCTTCGGCCTCGGCCAGTTCGCTGCGGCTGTTGATCCCGCCCACTTCGTCCGGATCGTCCGTGGTGATGACCGCACAGGTGCGGCCCTCCAGCGTGGCGACATTGACGATGTCGACGAGGTAGTATTCCCCCTGCGCATTGTCATTGCCCACGCGTGAGAGCAGGTCGAACAGGTCCGCCGACTTCACCGCCATCAGGCCGGAATTGCACAGGCGGCAGGCGCGCTGGTCTTCGGTCGCGTCCTTGTATTCCACCATCATCGCGATGCGGCCGTCGTCGTGGGCCAGCACCCGCCCGTACTGCAGCGGATCTTCCGGTTCGAAGCCGAGCACCACGACCGCAGGGGAATCCTTGGCATGAAGGCGCTCGATCATCGCGCGCATCGTTTCGGTGCGCACGAAGGGCACGTCGCCGTAAAGGATCAGGATGTCGCCATCGAAGCCATCGAGCGCGCCTTGCGCCTGCTGGACCGCATGGCCGGTGCCGAGCTGCGGTTCCTGCACCGCGAAAGTCACCTTGTCGCCCAGCGCCTTTTCAAGCTGCTCCAGCCCGTGTCCGGCGACGACGACCTGCCGCTGCGGCGAGAGTTCGGCCGCGCTGGCCATGAGATGCTCCAGCATTGGCCGGCCGGCGATGGGATGCAGGACCTTGTGCAGGTTGCTCTTCATGCGGGTGCCCTTGCCGGCGGCAAGGACGACGACTGCGAGCGGGGCGAGGGGTGATGAGTCTTCGACCATGGCGGCTCATGTGCCAGCAAAATGTTGCGGTTTCCACATCAAGTCTTAACTGGGGACGCGATGAGCACATTTCCATTCGATATCGTCGGTTTTGACCTCGACGGAACCCTTCTGGACAGTCACGGTGATCTTGCAGCGGCAGTGAACCATGCCATTGCGCACGAAGGCAGGCAGGCAATCCCCGCGTCCGAAGTGCGCGACCTGATCGGCGGCGGCGCGAAAAAGATGCTGGCCCGCGCGCTGGAGGTTACCGGGGAGCCGGTCTCCGACGCCCGTTTCGACGAACTGCACCGCATTCTGCTCGATTTCTATGAAGCCAATATCGCGGTCGAGACGCGCCTGTTTCCGGGCGGCCTGGAAATGCTCGACGGTCTCGCCGCGCGCGGCGTGAAGATCGCCGTGGTGACCAACAAGCTTGAGCGCTTCGCCTTGCGGATCTTTGACGAGCTTGGCCTGTCGGACCGCTTCTTCACTGTCATCGGCGGGGATACCCTCGGGCCGGGCAAGGCCAAGCCCCACCCCGATCTCATCTTCGAGATGCTCGACCGGGCCGGGGTTTCGCGCGAGGAGGCACGCGCGGTCTATGTCGGCGATACGACTTACGATACCGGGGCAGCTGCCGCTGCAGGTCTGCCCTGCGTCGCGGTCAGCTTCGGCTTCTGCGACAAGCCGCCCCGCGAACTGGGCGCCAATGCGGTGATCGACCATTTCGACCAGCTCATTCCCGCGCTCGATTACCTGGGGACTGCCTCGGTTCGCTGACCGGGATCGGGAGGCAGCCCCCGATCAGGGCTTGGGCGGATCGACGCCTTCCGGCAGGACCAGCACTTCCACGCCCGCGTCCGGCTGCAGGTAGCGTTTGGCCGTCGCTTCGACATCGGCGGCGGTGAGCGCCATCAGGCGTTCGCGCGCCTTGACGAAGCGATCGATGCGGTCGCCTTCAGACTGGGCGCGGTCGACCAGTGAGAGCCAGCCGGTGTTGGACTTGAGCGCGTTCTGGAAGGCTTCGTAGAGCGGCTGGCGCGCGCGGGTCAGGATGTCGTCGCCGACCGGGGCCGAGCGCAGCGCGTCGAGCACCTTGTGGATCGCCTTGCGGGTCGCGGCAACGTCCGCCACGTCGACGGAGGCATCGATCGAGAATGTCCCGTAGCCCTTCCACCCGCGCGAGAGATTGCTGCTGGCCGAAGGCGAATAGGTCTTGCCCAATGCCTCGCGAAGTTCGTCGGTCAATTCGATGCGCATGACCCGCTCCAGCAATTCCAGTTCGAGGGTCTGCTGCGGATCGCTGTCGTCGCGGGTCGGGAAGGTCAGCCGCAGCAGCGCCTGGTCGGGCGCGCCGGTGTGGCGCAGGATGCGCGGCTTGCGGTCCGGCGTGAAAGTGCGTGGCGGCTGGTTCGCATAATCGCGGAATGTTGCTTCGCGCGTCGGCAGCGCCCCCAGGGTGCGCGCGACAAGAGCGATGGCCTTGTCCTCGTCGATGTCGCCGACGATGCCCAGTTCGATGGCGCCTTGGGCCAGCCTTCCGCCGATGTCCCGCTTGAGTTCGTCGAAGGTGCGGTGGCGATAGGCATCGACCGGCTGCAGGCTGAAGCGCGGATCGTTGCCCGAGAGGATCGCGCCGAGGTCTGCGCTCAGGGCGGAGGAGGGCGTCGCCCGCAGTTGGGCGAAGTAGTTGTTCACCTGCTGGCGGTACTGCACTGCACCTTCCGGGCGATAACCGGGATCGGTGATGAGCGCGGCGATCAGGTCCAATTGCAGTTCGAGGTCGCGCGGCGTGGTCTGGTAGCGCCCGTCGAAACTGGTATCCGCGCTTGTGAGGCCGAAGCCGACGGTCCGCCCGGCGAAGATCGTATCGAGATCGTCGCGGCTGTGCTTCCCGAGACCGCCTTCGTCGAGGTAGGAGACCATCTCCGTCGCCAGCGGGTCGCTCTTGGTGTCGAGCTTGTCGCCGCCATCGATGCTGATGCTCACGCGCACTTTGTCCTTTTCGATGTCCGTGCGCTTGAGGTTGAGCATTACGCCGTTGGCGAAGCGGATCTCGCGGATGCCCAGTTCGGGCTCGATCCGGTCGTTGACCACATCTCCCGGAGTGCCGAAGTCGGTGTAGCCGAAATCGCTGAGGGCAGCGGTTTCGTTGCGCTCGACCGGCGCCTTCATCGCCTGTTTCCATGTCTCCCGCAGCGCTTCGGCGCCGCCTTCGGGTGCGATCCGGCCTTCGAAGCGCAGAAGGGGCTTCCTGAGCGGGATGGCTTCGCGCTCAAGGGCGGCGAGCACGGCCTCGGGCGTTATCTGCGGTGCGAAAGTCTCGAAGCGTTGCAGCACGGTTTCGGGCGTGGAGGGCACGGTCCGGTCGGTGACCAACGCCAGTGCGGAATCGGCCAGCGTGCGGTTGCTTCGCGTGTCGGCCGAGCCCAGCGCGTCGACCAGCGTGTTGCGGATCGATGCCACCTGCTCGGCCACTTCGGACGCGGCAAATCCGTAGGCGAGGGCGCGGCGATATTCGGCCACGGCGGCCTGCAGTCCCTCGCGCCACTTGCCGTCGACGGTATCGACGATGAGCCGCGTCGAGCGCGCGGTCTCGAAGAGGTCTCCGGTGCCGAAGCCGGCACCGCGAAACGGCGGGGAAGCCTGTCGCGAGAGGCGCTGGAGGCGGCGATTGACGATGTCATAGCCGATCGAGCGCAGCAGGTTCTCCTGGCGCTGCTTCACGCTGTCGGGTTCGTCGAGCCAGTGGCCGTTGCGCAGGGCCGTCACCCGTTCCGAAAGGGCAGGGTCGACGTAGATTTCCGTGCGGCTCTTGTCTTTCGCCCGGATCGGTCCGGCATCGGGCTGCGGCTCGGAAGGTTCGGCCTGCCAGTCTCCGAAATGGCGCTGGATCCCGGCGACCATCGCGTCGATGTCGAAATCGCCCACGACGACGACGGTGACGTGCGCCGGCACGTACTCGCGGTGGTAGAAGGCGCGCAGGCTTTCCGACGTGGCGGCATTGAGCGTCTGCGTCGTGCCGATCGGCAGGCGGTTGGCGTAGAGGGAGCCGGGATAGAAGAATTTCAGCCCGTCGACTGCATTGCGCAAGCCGAAGGTGTTGCGGTCGCGCATTTCGGACAGGACGACACCGCGCTCGCGATCTACGGCGCCTTGCGAGATGGTCAGTTCGCTGGCGGTCTGGCGCATGAGCATCAGCGCCGTGTCGAGTAGGGTGGCATCGCTGCGCGGCAGGTCCAGTTTGTAGACCGTGCGGTCGAAGCTGGTCGAGGCATTGGTGTCGGCGCCGAAGGCCAGGCCGTCGCGCTCGAGCAGGGGGATCATCTCGCCTTCGGGCACGCGCTTGCTGCCATTGAAGGCCATGTGCTCCACGAAGTGCGCGTAGCCCTGTTCGCTGTCGCTTTCGTCCAGCGATCCGGCCTCGACCAGCATGCGCACCACCCCGGTGCCGGCGGGCGTCGCGTTGTGTCGGACGATGTAGCGCATGCCGTTGGCGAGGCGCCCGAAGCGGTAGTCCGGATCGAGCGGGATGTCGCTGGCCTCGAAGGCCCAGGAAGTGTCGTCGCGGGGGGGCGTGTTCTCCCGGGCTGCCAGCGGGGCCGGCAGGAGCAGGAGAAGCGCAATCAGGAGTCCTCTCATCGCGCCCAGACCTGCCCCAGCCGCGCGCATATAACAAGGGCCCGGATCGCGATTGCCACCGCCATCCGGGCCCTGAAAGGCTTTATCCGCGCCCTGCTGGAGGCGCGGGGCCGGTTACTTGCCGCGCAGCTTGCGGTGCTTCGACAGGTCGAAGACTTCGCTCGGGCCGTTGTCGTCCTGTAAGAGGCCGAGGCGGCGCGCGACTTCCTGGTAGGCTTCTTCCTCACCGCCGAGGTCGCGGCGGAAGCGGTCCTTGTCCAGCTTTTCGCCGGTGGCCATGTCCCACAGGCGGCAGCCGTCGGGGCTGATCTCGTCGGCGAGGATCACGCGGCTGTAGTCGCCGTCCCAGATGCGTCCGAACTCGAGCTTGAAGTCCACGAGGCGAATGTTGATCGCCGCGAACATGCCGCACATGAAGTCGTTCACACGGATGGCCATGGCGGAGATGTCCTGCATCTCTTCGTTGTTGGCCCAGCCGAAGCACGCGATGTGCTCTTCGGCGATCAGCGGATCGCCCAGCGCGTCGTCCTTGTAGTAGTACTCGATCAGCGTGTGGGGCAGCGGCTCGCCCTCGGGAATGCCGAGGCGCTTGGAGATCGAACCGGCAGCCACGTTGCGCACGACGACCTCGATCGGAATGATCTCGACCTGACGCACCAGCTGCTCGCGCATGTTGAGGCGGCGGATGAAGTGGTTGGGAACGCCGATGTGGTTGAGGCGCGTGAAGACATACTCGCTGATGCGGTTGTTGATCACGCCCTTGCCCTGGATCGTGCCCTTCTTTTGCGCGTTGAACGCAGTGGCATCGTCCTTGAAGTACTGGATCAGCGTGCCGGGCTCGGGGCCCTCATAAAGGATCTTGGCCTTGCCTTCGTAGATCTGGCGGCGACGGGACATCCGATTCGTCCTTGATACGGTAAAAGTACAAACCCCGGCACGATGGAGTCGCTTTCACGACTGCGCGGGCCGGGGCGTTCGCTTCGCGCATATAGTGCAAGCCCGATCAAAAGCAAACTGCGCGGCTTCACACTTGGTGACAGCCGCGCAAGGAGGCAAGGTCGCAGCCCGGAAGGGAGCCGGAAGCATGAAGACGAACGCCGACGATGCCGTGAAGGACTGGATCGCGCAAAGCCAGGGCAGGACATACGTTTCCGACTGGCTGACCGTCGACCAGTCGATGATATCCCGGTTTGCCGATGTTACGCAGGACTGGACGTTCCTGCATGTGGACGAAGATGCGGCGCGGGCGGTCGGACTGGAAGGCACCATCGCGCACGGCTTCCTTTCGCTCTCGCTGCTTTCGGTCCTTCGGGAAAGCGCGCGGACGCCCGAGCTTCCGGGGATTGCCAAGGGGTTCAACTACGGCCTCGATGGCGTGCGCTTTCTCGAGCCGGTTTCATCCGGAGCCCGGGTGCGCGGCCATTTCAGCGTTGCGGAGATTGTCGGGACGGGGCCGGGCCGGTATCGCCAGACCCTCAGGGTCAGTGTCGAGATCGAGGGGCGGGAGCGCCCCGCGCTCGTGGCAGACTGGCTGATCATGGCAATGACCTGAGGGAAGGCGTCAGCGACATGGCGATAGCGATCAAGACCCTGACGGGCGCGCAGATTCTCGAGGTCATCGACGATCTGGCCGCATTGCGCATCGCGGTCTTCGCCGAGTGGCCTTATCTCTATGACGGCGATCCCGCCTACGAGGGCGACTACTTGCGCGAATTCGTGGAAGCGCCCGATGGCATACTGGTGGCGGCATGCGATGACGAACGCATCGTCGGGGCGGCGACGGCCTCGCCGATGTGGGCGCAGAAGGCGGAGTTTCGCGATCCCTTCGATGCACGGGGCATCGATTCTTCCCGGCTTTTCTATTTCGGCGAGTCCGTTCTGCTTCCCGAGTATCGCGGGCAGGGCATCGGCCATGCCTTCTTCGACCATCGCGAGGCGCAGGCGAAACGGTGCAAGGCCGTGGCGGCAACGTTTGCGGCGGTCGTTCGCCCGTCCGACCATCCGGACCGACCGGCGGACTATGTTCCGCTGGACGGTTTATGGCGCAAGCGTGGTTATGCGCCGGTGGATGGGCTGGTTACCCGGTTCGCCTGGAAGGACCATCGCGACACCGGGGAAAGCGACAAGGCGATGCAGTATTGGATGCGTGCTTTGGCTGACTAGAGGGCATCGTCCAGCAGCGCGGCGACGAGATGGCGAGCTGCAAGCTCGACTTCGTGCCAGGTTTCTTGAAAACCCTCCGGTCCGCCGAAATAGGGGTCGGCGACGTCGCTGCCTTCCATGCCCGGAACATGATCGAGGAGCATCGACAGTCGCGCGCGTGGATTGCGCGGGGCCAGGCGTTCAAGATCGGTGTAATTCGCCCGGTCGAGCGCGATCACATGGTCGAAGCGCTCGAAGTCCTCGCGGCTGACCTGCCGGGCGCGGTAGTTCGAGATGTCGATGTCGTGACGCAGGGCTTCCGCCTGCGCGCGCGGATCGGGCGGGTTGCCGACGTGCCACGAGCCGGTGCCCGCTGAATCGACGCAAAGCTCCAGTCCGGCCAGTAGTGCTTCATGGCGCAGCGCGGCCTCGGCCAGCGGCGAACGGCAGATATTGCCGAGGCAGACGAAGAGGACGGACGACTGAAAAGGTTCGCGGCTCATGGACCGGCTTCTAGCGGGGTCGGCAGGCGGCGTCATCCTTGCTTGCGGAAAGGCATTGGGCGGACTGCGGGGCCGCCGTCCTGCGGTTCGCAAGGAATTTTAAGGATTGCAATGTAGTGCTCGCTGCGGGGACCGATGTGGAACTGTGGCAAACTGGCTAACCGATGCGTGATTTGATGTCCTTCCCGGCACATGTCATCCGCGAGAAGGGTGGCAATGTCCTGCCCCTGGCCGCGGTGGGCATGCTTGTCGCCGCTGCGGTGGTGGGCTCGGGCATAGACCTCAGCCGCGCCTACAAGGTAGAGAACAGACTTCAGTCCGCGTGCGACGCGGGCGTGCTCGCCGGTCGTCGCACGGTTACTACCAACGGCTTCGACGCGGCCTCGCAAAGCGCTGCCAAGGCGTTCTTCACCGCGAACTTCGATGACAGTCGTCAGGAGACGCGTTCGACCGACTTCAAGGTTACGGCGGACGAAAAGGCCAATACGGTTACAGGCACGGCCACGACCGTTCTCGACACCCTGATCATGCGCCTGTTCGGCTACAATGACTTCACGCTGTCGGTCACCTGCGGTTCGTCGATGGGCGTGGGCAATGCCGACATCATGATGGTGCTCGACACGACCGGCTCGATGAACAACTCGCTGTCGTATTCGCAGACCCGCATCATGGCGCTGCGCGATGCGATGAAGAACTTCTACGATACGCTAGCCAATGCGACGTCAGGCACCAACGCGCGCATTCGCTACGGTTTCGTGCCCTATTCCTCGAGCGTCAACGTCGGTCGACTGCTCTATGATGAAGATCCGAGCTATATCGCAGATGCGCGTACCTACCAGTCGCGACAGGCCTATTTCATAGATTATTCAACGGCAACGAAGACATCGGGTACGCCGACCTACAAGAACGAGTCGTCGACCTATTGGGATAAATACAGCAACACCGGCTACAACAGCAGCGATTGCGGTAACCAGGTTCCCGGTAATGACGCCAATTATTCGGACTATGGTTCCGCGACGACAACCATGACTACGTCCGGAAGCGGTTCGAGTTCTGCTGTAATCAAGACGACGACGCAGCCTCAGAGGAAGGCCGCTTATCAGTGCGACAGGCAAGGATGGAACGGTAAGTACTATATCTGGGTATATTATTACACCCGGGATAAGGTGACTTCCGATACATATACGAATTATACGTTGGTGAATTCTCCCGGCGCAAACCGTGATTTCTACACTTGGGAATACAAGCCGGTTTCTTATTCCACGAGTCAGTATAAGGCCTTTTCTCCGGTTACGACTTACACGGGGGAAAATGGCGCAGCTGTTTCCTCTACTTGGGCAGGCTGCATCGAGGAACGAACGACAACTGCCTCTTCGAGCTTCAGCTATTCCTCGTCGAACGGCTACTCGCCTTCGGGCGCAATGGATATCGATATCGATACGGCGCCGACAGCGACGGAATCGACGAAGTGGTCGCCGCTATGGCCGGAAGTGGCGTACAGGCGCTGGAACAGCTCCGGGTATTACACGACCTCGACTTCGGATCGGGGAGGCTCTGCCTCATCCTATTGTCCTGCCAAGGCGCAGTTGCTGACTGAAATGTCGGAAAGCGCGTTCGACAGCTATGCCAACTCGCTTGCGGCGCAAGGCAGCACTTACCTTGACATCGGCATGATCTGGGGCGGACGGATGCTGTCGCCTGACGGCATATTCGGGAACACCGTCAATATCGAACCCAACAATGGCGGCGAGGTTTCGCGCCATATCGTGTTCATGACCGACGGCGTGATGGAGCCCAATTACCTGATCCAGCAGGCCTGGGGCATCGAATATTGGGACCGCAGGGTTACGAGCGATGGCTACACCGACGATACGGCCCGACACACCTCCCGCTTCCTCGCCGTTTGCAACGCGATCAAGGACAAGGGTATCCGCATCTGGGTTGTGGCCTTCACTTCCGGTCTCTCGACCGATCTCAAGACCTGCGCATCGGACAACAGTTCCTTCACTGCGAACAGTTCGGCCGAACTCAACACCGCTTTCCAGGAAATCGCCAAGCAGGTCGGCGAATTGAGGATCACGCAATGATCGCGCGCCGTTCGTCTGTCGCCCTGCTGCGTCGCTGCCGCGATGAGCGCGATGGTGTGACCGCGGTGGAATTCGCCTTGGCGTCGCCGGTTCTGATCATGCTGCTGGTCGGGATCTGGGACATCGGCCACATGGCCTACCTGTCCGCGGTGATGCACGGTGCGGTGCAGCAAGTGGCGCGCAAGGGTACTATCGAGGGCGCGGACACGTCGGCTGACGACGACTACGTGAAAAAGATGGTGTCCGGCGTTGCGCCCGGGGCAAGGGTCACGACAAGTCGCACCAGCTATTACGATTTTGCCGACATCAGCCGTCCGGAATCGTGGAACGATGCCAACGGCAACGGCGTCTGCGACAACTCAGAAACCTATGTCGATGAAAACCGCAACGGCCAGTGGGACGCGGACATCGGGAAGGACGGCAACGGCGGTTCGGGCGACGTCGTGCTATACACGGTGAAGGTCACGTACGAGCCGGTGTTCCCGCTGCCATTCCTCGACAGCATCGACAATACGCGCACGCTTTCGGCGGCCGCGGTCAAGAAGAACCAGCCCTACGCCCTGCAGGAGCGGTACGGCTCATCGGCGAGGACCTGCACATGATGCGCCGCGCCATCAAAGCGGGACGGCTCGCTCGCCTCGGACGGGATCGCCGCGGCGTCTCGATCCTCGAATTCGCGCTGATTCTGCCGATCCTGATCACGCTGGGCTTCTTCGGTACCGAAATGGCCTATATGGCTACGATCAACATGCAGGTTTCGCAGATCGCTACCTCGGTGGCCGACAATGCCTCGCGCCTTGGCCAGACGGACAACAGCTCGGTAACGCCGACGGTGACGGAGGATCAGATCTCCTCGGTCATCAAGGGCGCGCTGGTCGAAGGCAACGCCTTCGATTTCGAGAAAAACGGCCGCATCATCCTCTCCAGCCTGGAGAAGAACAGCTCTACCGGGGGGCAATACATCCACTGGCAGCGCTGCAGCGGGAACCTTGTGAAGAACTCCGCTTACGGCAAGCAGGGGGATTCGGTGACGGCCATGGGGACTTCGGGGCACACTGTCACGGCACCCAGCGGATCGGCGGTGATGTATGCCGAGGTCTATTACCGGTATCAGCCCCTGTTCGGCACGATGTTCACTTCGAACACCCAGTTCCATCAGGAAGCGGCCTACGTGGTCAGGGACGATCGCAACCTGACGCCGGGCGTCACCGGGACCAGCGGCACCAACAGCTGCAGCTAGGCTTCCTGGCCGATCCGCAGCGCTCCGGCAGCGGCGATCAGCAGCGTTGCGGCGGCGAAGGCCATTGTCCAGATCGGCTCGCCCGGGAAGAAGGCCTTCATGATCGAGCCCATGACGGTGGCCACGAGCAACTGCGGCAGCACCACGAAGACGTTGAACAGGCCCATGAAGATGCCCAGCTTCGCCTGCGGCAGGCTGCTGGCCAGGATTGCATACGGCATTGCGAGGATCGAGGCCCAGGCAATGCCGATACCGATTTCGCACAGGACCAGCGTGTCGGGATCGCGCAGCAACATGAAGCCCGCAAACCCGGCAGCGCCAGCCGTCAGACACAGGGCATGGGTGCGTGCCTTGCCGATACGACTTGCGAGCGCCGGCAGGATGAGCAGGGCGGCCAGCGCCGCCCCGCCGTTATAGACAGAGAACAGCACGCCGACCCAGTTGCCGGCCTCCTGATAGGCTGCGCTCGCGGGATCGGCAGATCCGAAATGGTACTGGGCGACCACCGGCGTCGTGTTGATCCACATGATGAACAGCGCCGACCAACTGAAGAACTGCACCAGTGCGAGGCGCTTCATGATCGGCGGCATGCCGGAGAAATCGCCGACGATCCCTGCCAGCATGGAAGCGGAGCGACCGGCACGCGCCAGGCGGATCGCGAGGATAACCGCAGCGCCGTAGGCTGCCAACAGGGCGGCGAGCAGGTAGACTTCCTTCTCCAGCCCCCAGGCGCGCACGGCCAGTGCGACGAGCGCACCCGCGGCGATCCAGACGAGGCCGCCGAACGGGCTGCGCGTGGCCAGGGCTGCGGACGATGCCGCGGATTCGGTCTCCTGCGCTTCGGCAAAGGCGATCTGCTCCTCCGGGGAATATTCGCGCGTGCTGAGGACCGTCCACAGCACGGCGGCCAGCAGTGCCGCGCCGCCGGCCCAGAAACTGAAGCGCACGGTGTCGGGGATTCCGCCATCGGGCGCGATATTCGAAACGCCGATGTGATCGAGTACGTAGGGAAACAACGATCCCACGACCGCGCCTGCGCCGATGAAGGCGGTCTGCACTGCATAACCGGCAGTATGCTGGTCCTTGCGCAGCATGTCGCCGACGAAGGCCCGGAAAGGCTCCATCGAGATGTTGAGACTGGCATCGAGCATCCACAGCAGCATCGCCGCCATCAGCAGGCCGCCGCTCTCCGGCATGAGCAGGAGAGCGATGGTCGCCAGGATCGCTCCGGCGAGGAAGTAAGGACGGCGACGGCCGAAACGGCCCAGCCAGGTGCGGTCGGACATGTGCCCGACGATCGGCTGGACCAGAAGGCCGGTGAGCGGTGCCGCCACCCACAATGCGGGCAGGTCGTCGATGCTGGAGCCCAGAGACTGGAATACCCGGCTCATGTTCGCGTTCTGGAGGGCGAAGCCGATCTGGATGCCGAAGAAGCCGAAGCTGATGTTCCACAGTCCGGCGAATCCCAGCCGGGGCTTCTCGTTCACGGCAGGCATGTCTCCCTGCACGGGCATCTCCATGGCATCATCCCCAAAGATCAGCGCGGAATGTATCGCCCCGAAGGCGTGTCCGCGTCTCAAGAGCCATCGCGTGGCATGAGGCAGGGCGCTCGGCAACATGCATACGAATGCCTATTGTGCACGGCGTCTATGCACAAGGTGCAGGAAGGACGGAGCTGGAGGCTCACCCGGTCGTGCTCTTGCGCGGAATCAGGCGGGTGCCGATCTGGCTGGGCGGGAGCGGGCCGTCTTCGATCTGGGCCACCAATGTATCGACCAGCAGTTCCCCTGCGCTGCGCAGGTCCTGCATGACCGTGGTCAGTGGAGGATTGGTCATGCTCGCTGCCGGCAGATCGTCGAAGCCCATCACCGCGACATCTTCGGGAACCGAACGGCCCGCTGCTGCCAGAGCCTTCATCGCGCCGACTGCGATGAGATCGCTGGCGGCGAAGACGGCATCGAAGGGCACGCCGCTTTCGATGACCGAGGCCATGGCCTTGCCGCCCAGCTCCTCGTGGCTGATGACATTGCGCCTGAGCGCAGGGTCAGGCGCGATCCCGGCCCCTTCGAGCGCCAGGCACAGTCCCCGGTAGCGATCGGCGAATTCGGGATAATGCTCGTCCGCCTGTCCGAGAAAGGCGATCTGGCGTCGGCCTAGGCCCAGCAGGTGTTCGCCCGCGAGCTTGCCCGCCCCGATATTGTCGGATCCCACGGTTGCGCCGATGTTGTCTTCGCCCACCGAGCCCCAGCGCACGAAGTGCGTGCCCTGTCCGACAAGTTGCTTCAGCCGGCTTTCGTAGAGGGTGTAGTCGCCATAGCCCAGCAGGATCAGCCCGTCGGCGCGGTGGCTGTCCTGATAACGCACGTGCCAGTCGTCCTCCATCTTCTGGAACGAGATGAGCAGGTCGAGGCCGCGATGGGCGCACTGGCGCGTGATCGAACCGAGCATCGAGAGGAAGAAGGGGTTGATCTTCGAATCGTCTGGGGTCTGCTCCTCGAAGAAAAGCAGGGCAATGGTATTGGAGCGCTGGGTGCGCAGCGAGGATGCGTTCTTGTCGACCGAGTAATTGAGCTCTCGTGCGATTTCCTCGATCCGTGCCCGCGTGGCGGCGCTGACGGACTTGCTGCCCCGAAGCGCGCGGCTGACCGTCGGCTGGGACACCCCGGCGCGATAGGCGATGTCGAAACTCGTCGGTCTGTTGCTCGGCTTGCGACCCATTCCGTTCCTCTCCCTCGCTACGCTGCCAAAATTTCAACCTTGCGGAATTTGCGTAGACCAAGCTTGTGCAATCGAATGCAATTCTGCTGGTCCGGCATGTTGCATTGATGCAACTCAGTGAGCCCATGCCGCACCTTCGCATACGTATGCCATATTATGCGTATCGGAAACGACACTTATGCAAGGGGGATCGAGAGAGTCGCGGTTGCAAACGCCGGGCCTCGTCGAAGCAGTTGCCGGTCGCCATTTTCCGGGTCCCGGCTGGTACGTTTAGGAGAGGACGAGAATGTCGCTTCGCAAAGAGATTTCGGCTGCCCGGACCACGTCCGGCATGGCCATCGCCATCGCGCTTGTTGCCGGCATTCCCGCTGCAGCGCAGGGGCAGGATACCGCCGCTGCCGATGATGCGGACACAGCCAACCAGGTCATTATCGTCACCGGTTTCCGCGCCAGCCTCGAGAATGCCATCAACGAGAAGAAGCAGGCCCAGCAGATCGTTGAGTCTGTCTCGGCCGAAGACATCGGCAAGCTGCCCGATGCCTCGATCGCGGAGTCGATCGCCCGCCTGCCGGGCCTGACCTCGCAGCGCGTTTCCGGCCGTTCGAATGCCATCGCCATTCGCGGCTTTGCGCCCGACTTCTCGACCACGTTGCTCAACGGACGCGAGCAGACCTCGACCGGCGACAACCGCGCTGTCGAGTACGACCAGTATCCCTCCGAGGTGATCAGCCAGGTCAACGTCTACAAGACGCCGATGGCGAGTCTTGTCGGGCAGGGCCTTTCGGGCACGGTCGACATGCGCACGATCCGTCCGCTCGAAGCCGGCAAGCGCGTCGTCTCGTTCGGTGCGCGCGGCTCCTATACCGACCTCGGCAAGCTCAACACCGGTTCCGACGATATGGGTTACCGCGTCAACGGCATGTACGTTGACAAGTTCGCCAACGACACGATCGGCGTGGCGCTGGGCGCCAGCTACACCGACGAACCCTATCAGATCGAGGAATTCAACGCCTGGGGCTATGCCGACACGCCTGACGGCAACAAGGTGATCGGCGGGTCGAAGTCGTACAACACGTCGACCAAGCTCAAGCGCCTTGGCCTCAACGGCACGCTGCAGTGGCGTCCGGATCCGCGCTTCACCTCGACCATCGATGCGTTCTATTCGAACTTCAAGGACGACCAGATCAAGCGCGGCATCGAGCTTCCGCTCTACTGGGGCAATGCCACGCTGAACCCCGGCTATACCGTTGAGGACGGCCTGATTACCTCGGGCAGCTTCGACGACGTCAAGGGCGTGCTGCGCAACGACGTTTTCCAGCGCCACGCCAAGCTCTATTCGTTCGGCTGGAACAACAAGTGGGAAGGCGATGACGGCTGGGATGCCATGTTCGACGCCAGCTACTCCAAGACCGACCGCAACGAGCTTTCGATCGAGAGCTACTCGGGCACGGGTCGCGGCTCGCTCGGCGCCACCGACACCATCGGGTTCAGCAGCAAGTCGAGCGGCACGGGCTTTACCCACGGTCTCGATTACGGCGATTACGACCTGATCCAGTTGACCTCGCCGCAGGGCTGGGGCGGCACCCAGATCGCGCAGGACGGCACCCGCATCCTTGGCGGACAGGACGGTTACTACAACAACCGCATCGTCAAGGACGAACTCTGGCAGTTCCGCGTCGAAGTGCAGAAGCACATCGAGAACGGCTGGCTGGACTCGATCCGCACGGGTCTGAATTACAACAACCGCACCAAGTCTCTGGTGCCCGAGGAGTACTTCCTTGGCCTTGCCGCCAACACCGACGGATTGACCAGCGTCCCCGTGCCCGAGGCTTATCGTCTCGGCACCACGGACCTGAAGTACCTCGGCCTGGGCCCGGTGATCAGCTACAACCCGATCGACCTGATCAACGATGGCATCTACAACCTCGTCGCGAACCCGTATGGCGACGTCGTGGTCAAGAGCTACTCGATCCGCGAGCGGATCATGACCGGCTACGTACAGGCCAACTTCGATGCGGATATCGGTTCGGCCAACCTGACCGGCAACATCGGCGTCCAGGCCAACTGGACCGACCAGAATTCGAAGGGTGCGACTGCGGTCCTGCTCGGCACCAATCCCAACGGTTCGCCCAACGTCGGTTCGCTCGTGCGAAACGAGAGTACCGACTATCTCGACGTGCTGCCGAGCCTCAACCTTTCGCTGCGCTTCCCGAGCGATTTCGTGGTCCGCTTCGCCGCATCGCGCGAGATCATTCGTCCGCGCCTCGACGACATGCGCGCCTCGCTCAGCACGAGCTACACGATCACCGGCGACGTTGCGCAGGTAACCGGCGAATCCGGCAATCCTGACCTGCGTCCGTGGCGTGCCAATGCCCTCGACCTGACGTTCGAGAAGTACTTCGGCGGCAAGGGCTACATCTCGGCGCAGTTCTACTGGAAAGACCTCAAGAGCTACGTCTACAAGCAGGACATCACGATCCCGACCAGTCTGCTGGCGCTTGCCGATCCGGGCGATGGCGTGTCGCTTTCGCCGACCGCGCAAATCCTGGTTCCGATCAACGGGCAGGGCGGCAAGCTCTACGGCGTGGAAGTGGCAACGACGCTGCCGTTCGACACGTTCGTGCCGGCGCTTGAAGGCTTCGGTGTGACCGGCAGCGTTGCCTATACCAAGACGAAGATCCAGCCCGAACCGGGCGCGCCGTCCAGCGACCTTCCGGGTTATTCGAAGTGGGTCGCCAACGGCACCGCCTACTTCGAGAAGGGCGGCTTCAACCTGCGCGGCTCGGTCCGGTACCGCTCGACATTCATCGGCGAGGTTTCCGGCTTCGCGGCCAACCGCGTGCGGCGCCGCGCGGCATCGGAACTCATCGTCGACGGCCAGATCGGTTATGATTTCCGGGAAGGCAGCGCGCTCGAAGGTCTCTCGCTCTACCTGCAGGGCCAGAACCTGACCGACGAACCCTTCATCACCACCAACCCCGGAGGCGATTCGCGCCAGATCATCGACTACCAGCGCTACGGTCGTCGTTTCCTGGCCGGCTTCTCCTACAAGTTCTGACGAATGCCCCGGCCCGGGCACGATGCCGGGCCGGACCAGACAAATCGGCGCCGGGAATCCCTCCTCCTCCAGCTCTCGGCGCCGGGCGGCGGAACCGCAATTTGGGACACAGTTTTGCGGTTCCGCCGCTCCCTGCACAGGGGATAAGAGGAGGCAGTGCCGGTGGAGCGCGCCGGGCCGAACCAGACGGGAGAGCAACAGGCGTGACCCAGAACCGCTTCAGCATCGTCATCGTCGGAGGCGGAACGGCCGGCTGGATGAGCGCCGCGGCGCTCGCCCGCTTCGCTCCTCCCGGATATGCCGTGACGCTCGTGGAAAGCGAAGCGATCGGCACTGTCGGCGTCGGTGAGGCAACGATCCCGGCAATCCGCCTGTTCAACAAGGCTCTGGGCATCGACGAGGCGCAGTTCCTGCGTGAGACATCGGCTTCCTACAAGCTGGGCATCGCCTTCGACGGCTGGCTGCGCGAAGGGCACAGCTACATGCACGCTTTCGGAACGGTGGGCCGTCACCTCGGCCTGCTGCCCTTCCGCCACTACTGGGCGCGTGCAAGGGCTTCGGGCGTTGCCAGGCCGTTGGCGCACTACGCCGCCAACGAACTGGCCGCGCGCACGGGGCGCATGGCGACCGGAATTTCCGGTCCCGGCATTCCCGAACTGCCCTGGGCCTATCATTTCGACGCCGGTCTCTACGCCGCTTTCCTGCGCCGCCTCGCCGAAGGCATGGGCGTCGTCCGACACGAAGGACGCGTCGCGCGGGTCATCCGGAATGATGCAGGCGATATCGCTGCGGTGGAAACCGACGCCGGGCAGGCGCTTGCAGCCGATTTCTTCATCGATTGTTCGGGCTTCACGGGCTTGCTCATCGAAAAGGAACTGCAGACCGGTTACGAGGACTGGCGCCATTGGCTGCCCTGCGACCGCGCGGTCGCTGCACCTTGCGAGGCGGCGGGACCTTTCACCCCATATACCCGTTCGATTGCCCGCAGCGCCGGTTGGCAGTGGCGCATTCCGCTGCAGCATCGCATCGGCAACGGTCTTGTCTATTGCAGCGAGTACTTGAGCGACGACGCCGCAACCGGGTTGCTGCTGTCGCATCTCGAAGCGCCTGCGCAGGCGGAGCCACGCGCGCTGCGTTTCACGACGGGTCGGCGCGCCAAGGCGTGGAACCGCAACGTCCTGGCCGTCGGCCTGGCGAGCGGGTTCATGGAACCGCTGGAGTCGACCTCGATCCACCTGATCCAGTCCACGATCATGCGGTTCCTGACCGTCTTGCCCTCGGGCCCCGCGAGCCCGGCCATCGTCAATGAGTTCAATCGCCGGACCGCCGAGGAATTCGAGCGTATCCGCGATTTCCTGATCCTGCATTACAGGGCCAATGCCCGCGTTGGCGAACCGTTCTGGGATCGCTGCCGCGACATGGCCGTGCCGGACACGCTGGCCGCCCGCATCGCCGAATTCGAGGAAGCCTGCCAGATCCAACCTGCCGGTGACGAGCTCTTCCAGGAACCGGCCTGGCTGCAGGTCATGGCAGGGCAGGGGATCGAACCGAAAGGCTGGAACCCCATCGCCGATGCCCTGAGCGACGACGATCTCTCAGGCTTCCTCGGCGCCATCGAGCAGGCCTGTATCGAGACGGTGCGTCCGATGCCGCGCCACATGGACTTTCTGGCGGCAACTTGCGCCGCGGCTCCGTCCAGATCCCCCGAATTGGAGACACTTCGTTGAGCAGATTGACCGCTTCGCTGGCCGCAATGGCCGTATGCCTGTTCGCACAGCAAGTCCCTGTCGCAGCGGCGGCGGACAGCGATTTCCGTTCGCGCAAGCCCGAGCAGGAAGTGATCTACTTCGTTCTGCCCGATCGGTTCGAGAACGGAGATACGTCGAACGACAAGGGCGGGTTGAAGGGCGACAAGTTCTCGACCGGTTTCGATCCGGCGGACAAGGCGTTCTACCATGGCGGTGACCTCAAGGGGTTGATGCAGCGCCTCGACTATATCCAGGGCCTTGGCGCGACTGCGATCTGGGTCGGCCCGATCTTCAAGAACAAGCCGGTGCAGGGACCGGAAGGGAACAAGAGCGCCGGCTATCACGGCTACTGGATAACCGACTTCACGCAGGTCGATCCGCACTTCGGCACCAATGCCGATTTCAAGGCCCTCGTCGATGCGGCCCATGCGCGCGGGATGAAGGTCTACATGGACATCATCGCCAACCACACCGCCGACGTCATCCAGTACCGAGAAGGCGAGGAGGGCAACTATGCCTATCGCAGCAAGGCGGACTATCCCTATTCGACCCATGGTGACGCCCGGGGCAAGGCGATCAATCCGGGCTTTGCCGGTGACGAGGTGGCGACGCCGGAGAACTGGGCGAAGCTGACCGATCCGTCCTTTGCCTACACGCCTTTCGTGCCCAAGGCCGAGAAAAGCGTGAAGGTTCCCGGCTGGCTCAACGATCCGATCTACTACCACAATCGCGGCGATACGAACTGGAAGGGCGAATCCGCGCAGTTCGGTGACTTCGTCGGGCTCGACGATCTCGCGACCGAGAACCCGCGCGTGGTCGAGGGCATGATCGCGATCTACGGCGACTGGATCGACCGTTTTGGCATCGACGGTTTCCGCATCGACACGGCCAAGCACGTCAATCCGGAATTCTGGCGCGATTTCGTCCCCGCCATGCTCACTCGCGCGAAGCAGAAGGGCATCCCCAATTTCCATATCTTCGGCGAAGTGGCGACCGGGGACTACGATCCCGCTCTGCTCGCAAGCTGGACACGCAATGCCGGGCTGCCTGCGGTGCTGGACTTCGCCTTCATGCACGCGGTGATCGATGCGGTGGAAGGGAAGGCCGGGACGCAGGAACTGGCGCGGCTGGACGAGGACGATGCGCTTTACGCAGCGGGCAAGCGGGCGGCTCTGCAACTGCCCACGTTCCTGGGCAATCACGATGCCGGGCGGTTTGCGTACTTCATCAAGCAGGCCAATCCCGGGATTTCGCCGGAGGAACTCCTGGCGCGCGTCGAACTTGGCCATGCCATGCTGCTGACGCTGCGCGGCGTGCCGACGATCTACTATGGCGACGAGCAGGGGTTCGTGGGCGAGGGCGGCGACCAGCTGTCACGGCAGGACATGTTCCCCTCGCGCACCGCGATCTACAATGCGGACGGCCTCGTGGGCACCGACAGCACGAGCGCTGCCTCGAACTTCGACGAGAGCCATCCGCTCTACAGGTTCATCGCGCAGCTCTCGGCGCTGCGGGTGAGGACGCCTGCCTTGACCTCCGGCACCACCAGGCTGCGCGCCACAACCGAGAACCCCGGCCTCTTTGCCGTGTCGCGCTTCGATCCCGATAGCGGGAGGGAAGTCCTGCTGGTCTTCAATACCTCTACCGAGGCGGTGACCGCGCAAGTCTCCGTCGAGGCGAAGTCGCTGAAGTTCACAACTTTGGCCGGGGCGGGATGCCCGTCGGCGGCCACGGCGCCGGGCAGCGCCGCTGTTTCCCTACCATCGCTGGGTTTTGCCGTCTGCGCAGCTGACGATTGAGCCCTGACCCCTGTGCAACTCTTCCTCCCCCCAGGACACCGATGACAAACGATATCATTCCATCCGCCCCCGCTGCGATCGGCCAGGCGGAGTGGTGGCGCGGTGCTGCCATCTATCAGATCTATCCGCGCAGCTTCGTCGATTCCAACGGCGATGGCGTGGGAGACCTGCCGGGGATCACCTCGCGGCTCGACTATGTGGCTTCGCTTGGCGTCGAGGCGATCTGGGTTTCGCCGTTCTACGCCTCGCCGATGGCCGACTTCGGCTACGACATTTCGGACTATCGCGCGGTGGACCCGATCTTCGGCACGCTGGCCGATTTCGACGACCTCGTCGCCCGCGCGTCCGAGCTTGGGCTGAAGGTCATCGTCGACCAGGTCTATGCCCATACCTCGGACAAGCACGCGTGGTTCGAACAGAGCCGGGCGAGTCGGGACAATCCCTTTGCCGACTGGTATGTGTGGGCGGATCCCAAGCCCGACGGCTCACCGCCCAACAACTGGCAATCGGTCTTCGGCGGTCCCTCGTGGTGCTGGGACGCGCGTCGCTGCCAGTATTACTTGCACAATTTCCTGCCGCAGCAACCGCAGCTCAACGTCCACAATCCCAAGGTGCAGGACGCGCTGCTCGATGTCGCGCGGTTCTGGCTCGACCGCGGTGTTTGCGGCTTTCGCATCGATGCGCTCAACTTCACGATGCATGATCCCCTGCTGCGCGACAACCCGCCCGCGCCCGAGGAGGGCAAGATACGCACCCGTTCGTTCGACTACCAGCTGCAGACCTACAACCAGTCTCATGCCGACATCCCGCAGTTCATCGAGAAGCTGCAGGCGCTGATCGCCAGCTATCCCGGCACGTTCTCGCTCGCCGAAGTCGGCGGTCGTAACGCCGTGCGCGAGATGCAGGAATTCACGCGGGGTACGAAACGTCTCGACAGCGCCTACGGGTTCGATTTCCTCTACGCCGACGCGCTCTCGCCCGCGCTCGTCAAAAGCGCCCTCGAAAGCTGGTCCGAGGAACAGGGCGCCGGCTGGCCGAGCTGGGCCTTCGAAAACCACGATGCCCCGCGCGCCCTTTCACGCTGGTGCAAGCCGGAGGATCGAGCGCCGTTCGCACGGATGAAGGCGATGCTGCTGGCTTCGCTGCGCGGTAATCCGATCGTCTATCAGGGCGAGGAACTCGGCCTGCTGCAGGTCGATGTGCCTTTTGAAATGCTGCAGGATCCCGAAGCCATCGCCAACTGGCCGCTGACCCTTTCACGCGATGGCGTACGTACGCCGATGCCGTGGCGGGGGAATGATGCCGCTGGCGGTTTTTCCAGCGCGGAGCCTTGGCTTCCCGTGGGCGAAGAGAACCTGGATCGCGCGCTGGACCGGCAACAGGATGATCCGCACTCGCTGCTCAACCTGACCCGCCACCTGATCGGCGTGCGGCGAGGCAATGCGCCCTTGCGGCGCGGCGCCTGCGAGGTCTTGCTGGCCGACGAAACGCGCCTTGTGCTGCGCCGCGAGTGCGAAGGCCAGAGCGTGTTGGCGCTGTTCAACATGAGTTCCAAGCCCGCCCATTGGCCGATCGATATCCCGACGCAGGCTGCGGTGCTTGCCGCCGTCAATGGAGCGGAGGCCGGCAGCTTGCCCGCCTGGGGCGCGCTCTGGATCAACTGAGGAAAACCAAGCATGAAACCGACACGTATTCTCGCTGCGGCGGGGCTTTGTCTCGCCGCGCTTTGTGCAAACCCTGGCTGGGCGCAGGATGTTCGGCCGAGCGTCACTGCGGCTTCGCCGGATGGCTCGCTGGTGCTCTCGGTCACGACTGACAACGATGCGCGCCCGACATGGTCGCTCTCGCGCAAGGGCAAGCTGCTGATCGCGCCGAGCAAGCTGGGGTTCCTCCTGACCGACGGCCTGAACATGGTGCGCGGCTTTTCCATCGCCGGCAGCGAGAAGGCCGCGGCCGACGATACATGGGAGCAGCCCTGGGGCGAGCGCCGCTTCGTGAGCGATCACTACAACGAGGTCGTGGTGCGCTTCCAGCAGTCGCAGGTGCAGGGCGCGCGGCGGATGAACGTGCGCTTCCGGCTTTTCGATAACGGCATCGGTTTCCGCTACGAACTGCCCGAACAGCCTGCGCTCAAGACGATGCGCATTGCCGAGGAAACGACCGAGTTCGACATCGTCCCAGTGGGTAAGACCTGGTGGATACCGGGCGGCGAATGGAACCGTTACGAGCAGGTCTACCGGGAGACGCCGATTGACGCGGTTTCCACCGCGCATACCCCGATCACCATGCGGCTGGAGGACGGCACGCACCTCTCGTTCCACGAAGCGGCGCTGGTCGACTATGCCGGTTACTGGTTCAAGCGCGCAAGCGGCCAGCTTTTTCGCACCGAGCTGGCGCCCGGATCGGACAGCGCGAAAGTCGTGCGCGACCTGCCTTTCGCAACGCCCTGGCGCACAGTCCGCATTGCCAACGATGCTGCCGGGCTGGTTGAAAACGACCTCGAACTCAACCTCAACGAGCCCGACAAGCTGGGCGATGTCAGCTGGTTCAAGCCGGCTCGCTACATCGGCATCTGGTGGGGCATGATCCGCGGCGACTGGACCTGGGCGGAAGGTCCGCGCCACGGCGCCACGACGAAACGGGCGAAGCAGTACATCGACTATGCTGCGCAGCATGGCTTTCGCGGCGTGCTCGTCGAAGGCTGGAACATGGGCTGGAACGGCGACTGGTTCGGCCATGGCGACGCGTTCAGCTTTACCCAGCCCACGCCCGATTTCGATCTCAAGGGGCTGACCGCCTATGCCGCGAAGAAAGGCGTGCATCTGATCGGCCATCACGAGACCGGCGGCAACATCGCCAATTACGAGCCGCAGCTCGACGATGCCATGGCTCTTTATGGCAAGCTGGGCGTCGACGTGGTCAAGACCGGCTACGTCGCCGATGCCGGCGGGATCATCGCCCCCGGAGACAAGCCCGGCGAGACGAAGATGGTCTGGCACGACGGCCAGCGCATGGTGAACCACTATCTCGATGTTGTGAAAGATGCGGCCCGGCATCACATCGCGGTCAATACGCATGAACCGGTCAAGGATACCGGCCTGCGCCGGACATATCCCAACTGGGTTTCTCGCGAGGGCGCGCGCGGCATGGAGTACAATGCCTGGAACGCGTTCGCCAACGGGCCGGACCATGAGCCGACGCTCGTCTATACGCGCATGCTCTCCGGCCCGATGGACTACACCCCCGGCGTGCTGAGCCTGGAAGGCGCGCAGCATACCCCCTTGGCCTCGACGCTGGCCAAGCAGCTCGGGCTCTATCTTGCACTCTATTCGCCGATCCAGATGGCGGCCGATTTCGTCGAGAACCTGAAGGCGCATCCGCGCGAGATGGAATTCATCGAGCATGTCCCGACCGACTGGGCCGAAAGCCACCTGATCGCAGGCGAGGTGGGAGACTATGCGATCTTCGCCCGCAAGGACCGCAATGGCCCGGAATGGTTCGTGGGCGGGGTGAACGATGCCACGGCGCGAACGGTGACGCTAAATTTCGATTTCCTCGATGAAGGCAAGACCTACGAGGCGAAGATCTGGAAGGACGGCGAGGGCGCGACCTACCTCACCGAGGCCCGCCACCGCATCGCCTACGACACCAGGATGGTGCGCAAGGGCGACAAGATCGACATCTGGCTTGCCCCGGGCGGCGGCGCGGCAATGCGCTTCATCCCGCAGGACTGACGAGACTGCGATAGCGAGAAAAGCACCAACGGGGACGCAAGGCACCGCCTTGCGTCCCCGCAATGCGCGGCGGCCGCAAAAGTTCCTGGTGTTCGGATCGGAAGATCGAGTTGGTCGGGGAGACAGGAAGGGGCGCATCGCGTAGCAGGACGGCTACTAACCAATTAAGATGCCTAGGACTAACGGTTTTCTGCGGTTTCGAATCGTGGCATGTCACGCGCCTATGCTACGTTTCATCCTCTTTGGGCGGTCGCAATGAGCCGCATGACTTTTCTCCATAAGCGACGCGGTTCGCAAAATTTCTATGCTCGTATGATGGTGCCGGAGCAGGCACGCCCGATTATCGGGAAGCGCGAGTTCATCAAGTCTCTTGGCACAAGTGATCGACGCGAGGCCGAAGCTTTGGCGTTGCCCATCGTGGCAGGTTGGAAAGCCCAAGTTCTGGCCTGCAAGAGTCAACCTGCCAACGACATGGAAGACAGTGCTGGCCTACTGGATTATCGCCCTACCATGGCAGAGATTGAAGAAGCTGCCTTGCTCGTAGGCTTTGAAGAAGCCAGCCGGAAGCTCGACGAACTGATAAAGAGCAAGGCTCGGTTGGGTTCGACGGCGTTCGATTCCATGCGGAACAAGTTTGTTGAGCGTTACACTGAAGCTTGTCGCAAGCAGTTGGCAGGCGATGACGGCTTTTGGCTCGATAAGGCACGGTTGTTGGTTCGCCGTCGCGGCTGGAACGTTGTGGAGGATAGTGCCGAATTTACGGCACTGGTGACCCATTTTGCGAAATGTGGAACGGACCTGTTTCGCAGGGCAGTGGAAACAATTGAAAATCCCGGTGCAGAGTTCGTGCCGTCGAGCCACACTCAAAGGCTCATAAAGGATCGTACAGACCGTGCCAGAGAAGGGGAGGGCATCCTTGACCTTTATGACCTCTATGCTTCCCAGAGGCTTTCTGAGGGCAAGAAACGGGCCGATACCCTCAAGCAGGATCGCAAGGCCGTAGAGGGATTTGCGGACTTTGTGGGCAAGGACCGTGGCCTTAGTTCCATCACTGCCGACGAGGTAAGGTCATGGCGCAATGCGATGTCGGCGTTACCTGCCTGTTACAAGAAGCATAAGGTGTTTGCGGGCATGTCCATGCAGG
This sequence comes from Novosphingobium sp. KN65.2, assembly GCF_001368935.1. Lineage (NCBI taxonomy): Bacteria > Pseudomonadati > Pseudomonadota > Alphaproteobacteria > Sphingomonadales > Sphingomonadaceae > Novosphingobium > Novosphingobium sp. KN65.2. The sequence continues at coordinate 539 of NZ_CCBH010000178.1, read as the reverse complement.
AGGCTGCTGACTATGCCATCAGGACGGGGGCGAAGCGGGTTAGCTTTCTCACCGTCAATAAGAATCTCTCCGCAGTTTCCGCGCTTTGCATATGGGCCAAGCGGGAAGGCTATATTGCTTCAAACCCCTGCGAAGGCCTGCACTACGATGTGGACAAGCGGAAGAATCCGCGTCCGCCATTCGATGCCGGACAGCTTAATCGTATTTTGCAATCGCCCTTGTTCACCGGTTTCGATTCTGACGGAAAAGAGCATTTGTCAGGCAGTTTGCAAACAAGGGACTGGCGTTTCTGGATTCCGCTTGTGTGCCTGTTTACGGGCGCCCGCATCGGTGAGATCGCTCAGCTACATGTTGATGACGTTGAGCGTCAGGACGAACGTTGGTTCATTCATATCCGTAACGATGAGGTGAAGGGGCAGCAGACAAAATCGGGAGTTAGCCGACCTGCTCCGGTTCATTCGATGTTAGAAAGGATCGGGTTCATCAAGTTCGTTGAACGACAGCGTCGAAAGTCCGTTGAGTGAGAACGGCGGTGCAAA
>NZ_CCBH010000177.1:0-2646 GCF_001368935.1 Novosphingobium sp. KN65.2 | reverse complement strand
GGGGGGGGGGGGGGGCGTGATCTTTTCAACCTGTGAGGCGAACAGGCTGGCCGTCCAGATTAGTTGACGGCGTCCTTGAGGCCCTTGCCAGCCTTGAACTTCGGCTGAGCCGAAGCCTTGATTTCCATCGGCTCGCCGGTGCGCGGGTTGCGGCCGGTCGAAGCCTTGCGCTTGGCAACCGAGAAAGTGCCGAAACCAACCAGGCGAACCTCGTCACCCTTCTTCAGCGCGCCGGTGATTGCGTCGAAGACGCCTTCAACGGCCTTGGTCGCATCGCTGCGGGTCAGACCGCTGGTGTCGGCAACTGCGCTGATGAGATCATTCTTGTTCATTATGGGTACCCCCTAACCTTTCAGTGGAACCGGATGTGATGGGATAGTTGAATCGCCTCTTGAATGGCCCGGGAATTGAGCGGGTTTTCTCTGCCGTGTCAAAGGCAAAACAGGCCAAAAACCCGCACTTAATCGCGTTTTTCCGCCATTCTTGTGACGAATTGCGATTGTGCAGCGCAATATCGAATGGCCAGCGCCAATTCGACTCGCTGCGCCAGCGCGATCCCGGCAGGGCAAATTCCGACGACGCGCAACCGCGTCATTCGGCGTAACCCCGATTCGGGTGTTAAATTCCTGTAATCTTTAAGGCTCGGCAGCCGCCATGCGATTGCAGGAGAGCGCAAAAAAGGCGGTCCGAACCGAACCGCCTCTCAAGCTGCCGGCCCGAAGGCAGGCAATGTGCCGATGCTTACGCGTCGGAACCGGTGCGAACATCGCGGCGCTCGGCGATGCGGGCGCGCTTACCGGTACGACCGCGCAGGTAGTACAGCTTGGCACGACGCACGACGCCGCGGCGAACCACGGTGATCGAATCGATGTTCGGCGAGTACAGCGGGAAAACGCGTTCCACGCCTTCACCGAAGCTGATCTTGCGGACGGTGAAGTTCGAACCCATGCCACGGTTCGAACGCGCGATGCACACGCCTTCGAAGTTCTGGACGCGGGTACGGGTACCTTCGACGACCTTCACGCCGACGCGGACGGTGTCGCCCGGACGGAACTCAGGGATATCCTTGCCGGCCTTGGCAATTTCCTCGGCCTCGATCTGCTGAATCAGGTTCATGAACCCAAATCCTCATCTTTGTGCCGCGCGCCAGAGGCAGACTGGTCCCGAGCGCCCCTATGACGCTCCCAAAGGTCCGGTCTGCGTAACCGTGTGTCATCTTCCGCCTTTTGTTTCCGCCAGGCAGCGATCTTCGCATGATCCCCCGATCGCAGCACTTCAGGGATCGTGCGCCCTTCCCAATCGGTGGGTCGGGTATAGTGCGGATACTCGAGAAGACCGTCCTCGAACGATTCCTCGGTACCGCTGGAAGCCGCGCCCATTACGCCGGGAAGCAAGCGAATGCAAGCGTCCAGCAGCATCAGGGCCGCAGGTTCTCCGCCGGACAGGACGATATCGCCGACCGACACCTGCTCTACGTTGCGCCCCTCGAAGATCCGCTCGTCGAAGCCCTCGAACCGGCCGCATAGAATGGTCACGCCCGGACCGGCTGCGAGTTCACGCACCCGGGCCTGCGAAATCGGACGGCCGCGCGGCGTCATCGCGATCACCGGGGCTTCGGGACTGAGGCTGCGGGCATGGTCGATGGCCGCGGCCAGAACGTCGGCCTTGAGCACCATGCCCGCGCCGCCGCCTGCCGGCGTGTCATCCACCGTGCGGTGCTTGTCCCTGGCGAAGTCGCGGATCTGCACGGTCTCGATCGACCACTTGCCCTCGGCAAGGCCACGCCCGGCGAGCGAAATGCCGAGCGGTCCGGGAAACATGTCGGGATAGAGCGTGAGAACGGTGGCCGCGAAAGTCATCCCGGCGGCAAAGCCCAAATCGGTGGCGCGGGCAAGAGCCCCTCACGCGAAAATGTCAAAGTGGCGTGAAGACTTCGGCCGGCATGACGTCGCGATAGCCTTCGAGTTCCTCCAGCAGCCATTCGCGCAAACGCTCTATCTTGCGCACACCCACGCGATGGGCAGGATGGACCAGCCAATGCGCAGTGCCCGGCATATATAGAGTATCGAAGGGCTGGATAAGGCGACCGCTTTCCAGTTCCGTGCGCCAGAACAGCGGCGACATCAGAGCCACGCCATAGCTCTCCTGGACGATGCTCGCTTCCTGCGACTGGTTGTCCATGACGATACCCCGGCGCGGCGCGAGCTTGGCCTCGACCCCGGCAGCGGAGAACCAGCCGGACCAACCGGCATCGTTCGGGGCAAGCCGCTCGACGCGCAGGAGATCCTCGGGCTTGCTGATCGCATTCGCCTCAAGGAATTCGCGCGTACAGATCGGCGAGAAATGCTGGCGGAACAGAAAGGTGCTGCGCAGCCCCTCCCAGACGCCGGAACCGGCGCGTATCGCCACGTCGAACGAAGAATTGGCAAGGTCGATCGCCTCGTTCGCAAGCGACAGGCGCACGGCCAGATCGGGAAAGCGCATCTGGAAACGGCCGATGCGCCCGCTCAACCAGACGCTGCCCAGCGAGATAGCGGCATTGATCGCCAGGACTTCGTGATCTTCCTCACGCAGCGCCGCAAAGGCGTCGGCCATGCCGGCGAAGGCTGCCGTTACGGCGGGGGGGGGCCGGGGCCCCCCCCCCGC
>NZ_CCBH010000176.1:0-45749 GCF_001368935.1 Novosphingobium sp. KN65.2 | reverse complement strand
GGGGGGGGGGGGGCTTTTCAATTCCGGTCTGTGCCGTGCAGGTCAGCGCAGCGAGACGACGTTGTCCGAAACGCGCGGATCCTTGCGGCCGGTGTAGAGGCTCGCCATCGGTTCGTCCGACACGGTCACGACATCGCCCTGGCCGAAGCCGTTGAAGGCCGTGCGCATGGCCGCGCCGTAAGCGCCGAGCATGCCGACCTCGATCCAGTCACCCGCCTTGATATCCGCCGGCAGCATGAAGGGGCCCTCCATGAAGTCGGCATCGTCGCAAGTCGGGCCGTAGAACGAGAATTCCTGCATTTCCGCAACGTCGATCGCAACATTATCGTTGCTGCCACCGCGCGGCAGGTGCCGTACCGGGAAGCGCCATGCGACATGCGCTGCATCGTAGAGTGCGCCGTAAGCGCCATCGTTGATGTAGAGCTCGTCGCCGCGACGCTTCTCGACCTTGACGATCAGCGAGTTGTACTCGGCCGACAGCGCCCGGCCCGGTTCGCACCAGAGTTCGGCGTTGTAGGCGATCGGCAGGGCCTCGAAGTGGCGATGGATGATCGCGAAGTAGTCCTCTAGCGGCGGCGGCTCCATGCCCGGATAGCTCGACGGGAACCCGCCGCCGACATCGATCATGTCGATGACCACGCCGGCATCGGCAATCGCGGCACGTGCGCGTTCCAGCGCCTGGACATAGGCGAAAGGCGTCATCGCCTGCGAGCCCACGTGGAAGCAGACGCCGAGCCAGTCGGCGACCTGGCGGGTCGCCTGCAGCAGCGGCGCGGCATCGGCAAGGTCGATGCCGAACTTCGAGGCCAGGCTTAGCTCCGAATACTCGGAAGAGACGCGCAGGCGCACGCAAAGGCGCAGGTCAGTGGCGACATTGCCTTCATCGTCGACGGTCGCGGCGAGGATCTTTTCCAGTTCCTCCTGCGTGTCGAGGCTGAAGGTACGCACGCCATGAACGCGATAGGCCTCGCGAATGGCGCTCGCCGTCTTGACCGGGTGCATGAAGCACAGCGTTGCCTTGGGCAGGACGCCGCGGACCATGCGCACCTCGGCAATCGAGGCGACATCGTAATGCGTGATGCCGTTATCCCACAGGATCTGCACGAGATCCGGGGAGGGATTCGCCTTCACGGCATAGAGCGACTTGCCCGGGAACTTCGTTGCAAAGAAGCGGGCAGCGCGCGCAGCAGCGTGCGGGCGGTTCAGAATAACGGGTTCGTCGGGCGCGAGGGCGCGAACTACAGCCGGTGCGTCAGGATGTTCGAGCAACTCAAGGGACCCCCAATCGGTGTGTTAGCGTCAAAAGCTGCCTTGCGGTTTGGAAGTCCCCATGGGGCAGCGAGGGGCGGGATATAAGCCTGCGGTGATGAATCGCAAGTGAAAATCCGGAGGATTCACAAAAACGTCACATAGGGTTTCCAGCCCTGCTCGGCAGGGTGGTTACCGGTGACTATCTCCTGTGATTTCCGTAGGTTACCCAGAAATCTCTCCACTCGGAAAAATGCAAACCCGAGGCGGCAAATCCGCCCCGCACACCATTATCAACGTCAGCGCTAACATGAAGGTCCCGGCGACTCGCCGCCAAGGGGACCGACAGGGTCTGTGTTGAGACGAAACGCCCCTACTCGCCTAAGCCTTTCAACTCAAGCGGTCGCGGAAATCCTCGTATCCGAACTTGCGGACGCACTCGAGCGAATCCGTTTCCGAATCCCACAACCAGATCGAAGGAAGCGGCACCCCGTTGAAGGTCGTGGTCTTGACCATCGAGTAGTGGGCCTGATCGAGAAAGGCGAAGCGTTCGCCCGGCTTGGCCTCGACCGGAAGCGCATAGTCGCCGATCACATCGCCTGCGAGACAGGACGGCCCGCCAAGACGGACCCTGCCCCCTTGCGCCTCATCGACGAGGTCGTCGTCGTCGATGGGCACTTCACCCAGCATCGCCGGGCGGTAGGGTGCCTCGATCACGTCGGGCATGTGGCAGGTGGCCGAAATGTCGGTAATCGCCACCGGCATCCCGTTGAAGCCCACGTCGAGGATCGTGCCGACGAGGATGCCGGCGTCGAGTGCCACCGCCTCACCCGGTTCCAGATAGATTTCCGCACCGGTGTCCTCGGCCATGTCGCGCAGGAACTCCACCAGCTCGTCGCGCTGGTAGTCGGCACGGGTGATGTGGTGGCCACCGCCGATGTTGATCCACTTGAACTGGCCGAAATAGGGTTCGAGATAGTCGAACACCTTGTCCCACGTCCGGTGGAGCGGTTCGAAATCCTGCTCGCACAGCGTATGCATGTGCACGCCGTCGATCATCGCGACATGCTCGTCGGTCAACTGGTCGATCGGGAAACCCAGTCGCGAATGCGGCGCGCACGGATCGTAGCGGGGCACTTCGCCCTCGGGATGCAGCGGGTTGATACGCAGCCCGATGTCGAAGTCCTCACCCCGGGCACGGGCGGCCTCGATGATCGGCCAGCAACGCTCGATCTGCTGGGGCGAATTGAAGATCACGTGGTCCGAAAGGCGCAGGATCTCGTCGAGGTCGTCGGGCTTGTAGGCCGCGCAATACGTCGCGATCTCGCCGTCGTAGAACTCGGAGGCCAGCCGCGCTTCCCACAGGCCAGAAGTGCACACGCCGTCGAGATACTCGCCGATGATCGGTGCAGTCGACCACATCGAGAACGCCTTGAGCGCCGAGAGCACTTTGGCGCCCGAACGCTCGCCGATATCGGAGAGTATGCGCAGGTTGTCGCGCAGCTTGGCGGCGTCGACGACGAAGCTGGGACTGTCGACGCGCGACAGGTCGAATTGGGCGAAGGCGCCCGGATCACCGGCTCTGGTTTCCATATCTTTCACACCTGCAGCATCGCCCCGTCACTGCGAGGCGCAATTGCGTCGAAGCAATCCGGAGCCGATCCTGCAACGCCCCGGATTGCTTCGCTACTTTCGCAATAACGGCCTTGCGGCCGAAAACCTTAGAACGGCAGCGGTTCGGCCAGTTCCTCGCAGGTCCACGGCAGACCGTGCTCGTTGAGCATCGCCATGAACGGATCGGGGTCGAACTGCTCCATGTTGAACACGCCCTCACCCTTCCAGGCGCCGGTCAGCACCATGGCGGCACCGATCATCGCCGGAACGCCGGTGGTGTAGCTCACCGCCTGGTTGCCGGTTTCCTCGTAAGCGTCCTCATGGTCGCAGATGTTCTTGATGTAGAACGTCTTCTCACCCGATCCGTCGAGTGCCTCGCCGGTCGCGATATCGCCGATGTTGGTCTTGCCCTTGGTCGTCGGGCCGAGCGAGGCCGGCTCGGGCAGGACCGCCTTGAGGAACTGCAGCGGGACGATCTCGACACCGTTGTAGATGACCGGATCGATGCGGGTCATGCCCACGTTCTGCAGCACGGTCAGGTGCTTGATGTACTCGTCGCCGAAAGTCATCCAGAAGCGCGCGCGCTCCATCTCGGGGATGAACTTCGCAAGGCTTTCCAGTTCCTCGTGGTACATCATGTACATGTTCTTCGGGCCGACCGCCTCGAAGTCGAACGACTGCTTCACGCCCATCGCCGGGGTCTCGACGAATTCGCCGTTCTCCCAGTGGCGCGCGGGCGCGGTCACTTCGCGGATGTTGATTTCCGGGTTGAAGTTGGTCGCGAAGGCCTGGCCGTGATCGCCGCCATTGCAGTCGAGAATGTCGAGCGTGCGGATGGTCTTGAGCTTGTGCTTCTTGAGCCACATCGCGAACACGCTGGTAACACCCGGATCGAAGCCCGAACCGAGCAGCGCCATGAGCCCGGCGTCCTTGAAGCGGTCCTGATATTCCCACTGCCAACGGTACTCGAACTTCGCCACGTCCTTGGGCTCGTAGTTCGCCGTGTCCATGTAGTTCACGCCGGTCGCAAGGCAGGCGTCCATGATCGCCAGGTCCTGGTAAGGCAGCGCAAGATTGACGACAAGCTCGGGGCCGATCGAGCGGATCAGCGCCGAAGTGGCTTCCACATCGTCGGCGTCGATGGCGTAAGTGCCGATCGTCACGCCGGTGCGATCCTTCACCGATTCCGCAATCGCCTCGCACTTGGAGACCGTGCGGCTGGCGAGGTGGATGTCACTGAAGATATTCGGGTTCATCGCCATCTTGTGGACTGCGACCGAGCCGACGCCGCCTGCGCCGATCACCAGAACCTTGCTCACCGGGTATTCTCCTTCAATTCGCCTGCAACTGCGGCGCGCACGAACAGGTGCGAAAGGCCGCATATAGAATGCCTGTGTGACAACTCAACGCCGATCCGCGCCCGGGGTTCACGGATTTTTCGATTCCCGGGCTGTCATAAACTGCCATCGTCGCGTCATCACCCGGTCACGCACCGCGCACAAAAGCCCCAGAACCGTCAGCGGCGAAGGACTGACCCAGATGCCCAAGAGTGCCTCGACCCTCATCGAGAAGGCTGTTGTCCGACACGAATCCCCCCGCCTCTCGCGCCTGCTCGACAAGGCTTTCGCCATGGCTTTCAAGGGCCTGGTCTATGCCCAGATCTGGGAAGACCCGGTGGCGGACATGGATGCGCTGCAGATCGGACCGGAAAGCCGCATCATCACCATTGCCAGCGGCGGCTGCAATGCACTGAGCTACCTGACGGCCAACCCGCACTCGATCACCTGCGTCGACCTCAACACCGCGCACATCGCCCTCAACAAGCTCAAGCACGCCGCGGTGCGCCACTTGCCGGACTATGCGAACGTGCGCCGCTTCATCGCCGAGGCCGATCATCCTTCCAACGTCGAGACCTACTCTCTGCTGCTCGCCCCCCATCTCGACGAGGCCACGCGCCGCTACTGGGAAGGCCGCGACATCGTCGGCCGCCGTCGGATCGGCGCCTTTACCCGGGGTATCTACAAGCACGGCCTGCTCGGCAACTTCATCGGCCTCGCCCACATCCTTGCCAGGCTGTACCGGATCGATCCGGCCGAGATCCTCGGTGCAGGATCGCTCGAGGACCAGCGCCGCGTCTTCGACGAGCGGTTCGCGCCCATCTTCGAACGGCGCCTCGTGCGCTGGCTGACCAATCACCCCGCCTCGCTGTTCGGGCTTGGCATTCCCCCCGCGCAGTACACCGCTCTGGCCGGCGAGCAGCGCATGGCCGACGTCCTGCGCGCCCGGCTCGAAAAGCTGGCGTGCCACTTTCCGGTCAACGACAACTACTTCGCCTGGCAGGCCTTCGGACGCGGCTACGGGCGCGGCGCGGAGCACCCGCTGCCGCCGTACCTGCAGCGCGGCAACCTGCCCCTCGTGCGCGAACGGCTCGACCGGCTCACCGTGCGCCACGCCAATTTCACCCAGGTCCTCGCCGAAGCCGACGATGTATCCTACGACCGCTACATCCTGCTCGACGCGCAGGACTGGATGACCGACGGGCAACTGGCCGAGCTATGGAGCCAGATCTCCCGCACTGCCCGACCGGGCTCGCGCGTGCTGTTCCGCACGGCCGCCGAGCCCTCGCTGCTGCCGGGCCGCGTGCCCGACGCCATCCTCGATCGCTGGGAATACCGCGAGGCGGAGTCGCAGGCTGCGACGCGAGCCGACCGTTCCTCGATCTATGGCGGCGTCCACCTCTACGCGTTGCGCCCGTGACCGGTTCGACACCTGCGACCGACCATGCCGCGCTGATGGACAGGGTCTATCGCGGCCAGCGCCACATTTACGACCTGACGCGCAAGTACTACCTGTTCGGCCGCGACCGGCTGATCGACGAACTCGAATGCCGCGCCAGTCACGCCGTGCTCGAACTGGGCTGCGGCACCGGACGCAACCTGCAGCTCATCGCCCGACGCTGGCCCAGCGTGCAGTGCCACGGCCTCGATATCTCCGCCGAAATGCTCAAGAACGCCAGCAAGCGGCTTGGCTCTTCCGGTCACCTGGCACTCGGCGATGCCACCCGCTTCGATGCACGCAACCTGTTCGGACGCGAGGGCTTCGATCGCGTCGTCCTGTCCTATGCACTCTCGATGATCCCGGGCTGGGAAGCCGCACTGGAGCAAGCGGTCGCGGCGCTGGCCCCGGGCGGCTCCGTGCGCATCGTCGACTTCGGAGACCTCTCGGGCCTGCCGACGCCGCTCGCCGGGGGATTGCGCAAGTGGCTGGCGCATTTCCACGTCACCCCGCGCGTGGAGCTGCAAACGGTGTGCGCCCGGATTGCGAACGACAGGCGCCTGAAACTGGAGCACATGCGCGGGCCGCTGGGCTATTACCAGATGGTGCATATCTCGCGCTGAGCCTATAGCGCGGCGATGAGCAATGCATCCCCCCGCAAGCCGACCGCCGAGGGCGTCAGCCTCGCCGCGCGCAAGGTCGGCGAAATCCTGCCCATGACTCCCCTGCTCCCGCTCGAGGTCGAGGGCACGACGATCTGGTGCAAGGCCGAGTGCCTGCAACCGGTCGGCGCCTTCAAGATCCGCGGCGCCTGGCATCGCCTGACGGCGTTGTCCGGGGACGAGCGCAAGCGCGGTGTCATCGGCGTGTCGAGCGGCAACCACGCCCAGGGGGTCGCCTGGGCCGCGCGCGAACTGGGCATCGCCGCAACCATCGTCATGCCTCTCGACGCACCGCAGGTGAAGCTCGCGAACACCCGCGCGCTGGGCGCAGAAGTCGTGCTCTACGACAGGCCGGGCGGCGAGGACCGCGACGAAGTGGCCGAGCGCCTTTCTGCAGAGCGCGGCGCCACCCTCGTCCATGCCTTCGGCGACCCTTGGATCATCGAGGGTCAAGGCTCCGTCGGGATCGAGATTGCCCGGCAGATGGACGGTGCGCCCGATCTCCTCGTCACACCTTGCGGCGGCGGCGGTCTTGCCGCAGGCCTTGCCCTCGCCTGCCCCGATTCGCGCGTGATCCCGGTCGAACCGGAAGGGTGGGACGACGTCTGCCGCAGCCTTGAAGCGGGCGAGATCGTCCCGGTTTCACGCGATGCGCCGCCTACCGCCTGCGATGCCCTGCAGACGCCCGCAACACGACCGGTCAATTTCGAAGTGCTCAAGGCACGTTGCCCCTTCGGCCTTGTCGCCACACCTGCGGAAATTCGGGCCGCGCAGCGTCTGGCATTTCAGAAACTGCGCCTTGTCGTCGAGCCGGGCGGTGCGGCGGCACTGGCCGCCGTTCTGGCGGGCAAGGTCGAACTGGCGCCGCGCACCGCAATCGTACTGTCCGGCGGCAATACCGATGCCGCAAGCTTTGCCGCGGTACTCGCCGGGAACGATTGACAAGTTCCCCGTCTCGGCAGACGCTTAGGCACTGGCAGAGGGGGGAAATCTAATGATCGGAATGGCGATACTGCAACCGGTGGTGGCGCTGGCCGCTTGGACCATGATCATGTGGTTCTGGCTCTACGGCACCCGCATTCCGGCCCTCAGCGCCGCCAAGGTCGATCCCGAGGAACTGGTCAACGATCCCGCGCTGACGCTCGACAACATCCTGCCGGCGCAGGTGCAGTGGAAGGCCCACAATTACAACCACCTGCACGAAGCGCCGACCGTCTTCTATGCCGTAGCGATCACCCTTGCCATCATCGGCCAGGGCGACGGGCTCAATGCCCAGATCGGCTGGGCCTACGTTATCCTGCGGGTGATCCATTCGATCGTGCAGTCGACGATCAACAGGGTCACCCTGCGCTTCGGGATCTTCGCGCTCTCGAGCTTCTGCCTGATGTTCCTCGTCGCACGCGCGGCCCTCGCCATGTTCTGAGGCCCGGCAGGCTCTGGACCGAGGCGCCGAATCGGCATATTGTACTTTCAAGAAACAATGAATTTGGGAGTTCGAGCGTGGCAGCTGGTCGCTCTTTTCCGGCTATCAAGCCGGGAAAATACGCCTTCTTCGGCGTAGTGGTCTTCTTCATCCTGCTGACCCTGACCTCGCTGGTGGACAAGGTCCTCCAAACCGGGTGGGGCCTGAACTGGTACACATTCTTCGTCGGGTTCATCGCCAGCGCCTGGGGCATCGTTTCCTACCAGCTTTGCGCTTCCTGCCTGGGATGGACGAAGCGGCGCGACTGAACCCTCGGCCGCCCGCCAACCGGCACGGCCGTCACCGAATGCCCTGCCTCACTCCGTCTTGCATCACACCCCACTGCATAACATTGCAGCTTCGCGTGATGCGCGCCTGCTGGTAAGGCGTGGCGCATGGATTTCGACGACCAGCTCCGCCGCTACTTCGGCACCGAGGACCTCACCACCATTGCCCCGACCACGCTGGAGGTCGGGATCGACCGCATGAAGGTCGACTTCGGGATGGAGAAGGACCGCAGCCGCAAGTTCGCGCTGTGGACGCTGATGTACATGTTCGGCGCTGCGCCCGACCTCGACGTCGCCTTCAAAAGCGAGGAAGACCGCGAGGCCGCGCGCGACTTCATGGACATGATGGCCAAGGCCGCCGGAGAATAGCGCAGCAGCGGCCCAGGCCGCCCGCGCCCGCTCAATCCCTTACGAACAGGCTCGCCAGCTCGACGTGCGTCGACCAGCGGAACTGGCCAACCGGGCGCAGTTCGACGAGCCGGAACCCCGCCTCGATCAGCCGTGCGGCATCGCGCGACCAGCTCGACGGGTTGCAGGAAATGTAGACCACCCGCCCGACGCTCGATTCGGCGATGCAATCCACCTGTTCGCGCGCACCGGCGCGCGGCGGATCCAGCAGAACGGCGGCGAACTTGCCCAACTCGTCCGCCTGCAGCGGATTGCGGAACAGGTCGCGGTGAACGGCGAAAACCGGTTGCTGCGAACGATCCGCAGCGGCCTTGCAGGCAAGGTGCGCATCGCGCGCGGCCTCTGCAGCCAGCACCTTCGTGTCCGGCCCGGCCAGTGCGAAAGCGAAAGTGCCCAGCCCGGAGAACAGGTCCGCGACCGTCGGCATCCCGGCAAGCCATTCCTTCGCTGCGCCGACCAGCGTCTCCTCGCCGTCGAGCGTTGCCTGCAGGAAGCTGCCCGGAGGGAACGGCACCGAGACTTCGCCCAGCTTTACCGTGACCGGCTCGGGCTCCCAGACGACCTCATGCCCATAGCCGCCGTCCATGGTCAGGCGCGCAAGGCCATGGTCCCGCGCGAAGTCGAGCATGGCCTCGGTCGCCGCGAGCCCCTCTGTGGCCAGGCCCTTCACGCCAAGGTCAACGCCCTGCTCGACCAGCGTCATTTCGATATCGGCAGCCATGCGCGGCATGGCGCCGCCCTTTTCCGCGCGCCGTCCCTGCTTCCCGCCCTTCTTCGGCTTGGCCGCGCCCTTGCCCATCGTGATCAGCAGCTTGCGCAAGGGCGCAAAAAGCGCCGCAAGCTCAGGCGCCATCACATGGCATTCCTCCAGCTCGACGAGCCGGTGCGAACGCGCCTCGCGGAAACCGACGACGATGCGGCCTCCCGAACTTTCCGCACGCAGCGACACGCGGCGGCGGCTCATCGGCGGCGAGAGATGCGGCGGCGTGATCGTCTCGGCGCCCAGCTCCTGCGAGACCGAGGCATTGGCCACGCGCGCCTCGACGAACGCGGCAAGGCTCTCTTCGTCGAGCTGCTGCAGCTGGCAGCCACCGCAACGGCCGAAATGGCGGCACGGCGGCTCCACGTGGTGCGGTCCCCATTCCAGGGTGCCGTCCTCGCGCAGCAGGTCCCCCGGGGCGGCACCCCAGGCAAATCGGCCACTTGCGGTAACGCCATCGCCCTTGGAGGCGATGCGCAGGATTTCTTCGGTTTCGCTCACAGACAGGCCGCTAGCGCAGCCGGTATCCTCTCGGCAAGCTGTCCGGCCGTGAAAGCCGGCGGACAAACCCGCGCAGCCTCGCCGTGGAGCCATATGCCCTCGCAGGCTGCCTCGAAGGCGGGCACTCCGCTCGCAACGCGGCTGGCAATGGCCCCGGCAAGCACGTCCCCGGTTCCGGCGGTCGAAAGCCACGCAGTTGCGCGCGGCGCGCAGGCCAGACGGCCATCGGGCGCGGCGATGACCGTATCCGGCCCCTTGGCAACCACGACCATGCCGCTTTCCGCCGCCAGCGCGAGGGCGCGCTCGGGCCGCGAACCGCTGCCATCGAGGTCGAAGGCACGTTCGAGCGCAACCATTTCGCCTTCATGGGGCGTGGCGATCGTCGCCGCCTGCCGCACGGCAAGTTGGCGCGGACCAAGCAGGATCAGCGCGTCGGCATCGACCACGGCAGGCACCGCATCGGCGAGTGCGATCGCCAATCTCTCGCGCGCCAGAGCGTTGCGGCCGAGGCCCGGGCCAACCAGAACTGCGCTGTTGCGGTCGTCGGCCAGCACATCGGACAGCGCGCCGGTATCGACAACGAGATCGGCAGGCGCATTGCGCTTGCTGTCGGCAAAGAGTTTCACATAGCCCGCGCCCGCGCCCTGCGCCGCTATGCTGGCAAGGATCGCCGCGCCCGGCATGGCCCCGCCCACGACGGCGAGAAGTCCGCGCTTGTACTTATGCGAATCCGGGGCCGGTGCGCCAATGGTCGGGCGCGCAACCGCGACGGCAGCACCCTCGACCGGCTCGACGCCGATCGGGACCAGCCGCAAGGCCCCCATGCGCGCCGAAGCAGGCATCAGGAAATGCGCGAACTTCCAGGCCCCCAGGGCAATCGTCAGGTCGTACTGCGGCAGGCACTCGTTGAGCAACATGCCGCTATCGGACTGGACCCCGCTCGGCAGGTCGACCGCCACCGACAGGCGGTGCGATGCCGCCAGCACGTTGACGATGGCCGCGTGCTCCGCGGTCAGGGGACGTGCAAGGCCGCTGCCGAACAGGCAGTCCACGAAGACGTCGCCTTCGAGCCGGGCATCGCCGCCAAGGCCATCGAGGGCGATCACTTTGCCCTTGTAGAGCGTCCGCGCATTTCGGGCGGCGTCCGTCTTAGGCTCGGTTGCGGCGATGACCACGGCATCGCCCCCGCGCTCGCGGATCGCCTCGGCAATCACATAGCCGTCGCCGCCGTTGTTGCCCGGGCCGCACAGGACCGTGACCTTGTGCTGTCCGGCCAACCGCCAGACCCAGTCAGCAGCTCCGCGCCCCGCCACCTGCATCAGCTCGTCGACCGATGTCCCGGCATCGATCAGCGCCTGTTCGGCATCGCGCATCTGCGCGACAGTGAGGATCTGGTCAGTTTGCGTCAGATTGCAGTGCGTCTGTTCGCTGGACATCAGGTTCTCCGGTGGCATCCTGCTTCGGTCGCACCTTCGCAGGGAAGACATAGCGGTCCGTGCCCACGGTTACGTCGAGCGAACCATCCCTGAGCGCGGTCACCGCCTCGTCCGCACCGTCGGCCACGGCAACGCCGCGCCCGTCGGTCAGCACTTCGAAGCGGCGAAAGGCGCCATCGGGATGATGCACGACGAGCATGAGCTTGCCGTCGACCTCGTCGCGCTCAACCGCGCAAACATCGGCCAGATTGTCAGCCCCGCTCACCGCGCAGGCGATGTGATCGGCGCCTGCGGCCGTTGCGGGCGCCTGCGGCTCCCCGCCCGAGCAGGCTACGAGCGCGAGGAACGGCAAAAGCGCGAGCGCGCCACGCGAAAGTCCGTCAACCACCGCGCAGTGCGCCATGCGGATCAGCTCCGCTTGAGCTGGCTTACGTCGCGCACTGCGCCGCGTGCGGCACTGGTGGTCATTGCCGCATAGGCCTGCAGTGCGACCGAAACCTTGCGCTTGCGCGGATGGACCGGCGCCCAGGCGTCGGCCCCGCGCGCTTCCATCCTGGCGCGGCGCGTAGCCAGTTCCTCGTCCGAGATCTTGAGCGAGATGGAGCGGCCCGGAATGTCGATCTCGATCACGTCGCCGTTCTCGACCAGACCGATCGCCCCGCCTTCGGCCGCTTCGGGCGAAACGTGGCCGATCGACAGGCCCGAAGTACCGCCCGAGAAGCGTCCGTCGGTGATCAGCGCACAAGCTGCGCCGAGGCCCTTCGACTTGAGGTAGCTGGTCGGATAGAGCATTTCCTGCATGCCCGGTCCGCCCCGCGGTCCTTCGTAGCGGATGACGACAACGTCGCCGGCAACCACTTCGCCGCCGAGAATTCCGGCAACCGCCGCATCCTGGCTTTCATAGACCCGCGCCGGGCCGGTGAACTTGAGGATGCTGTCGTCCACGCCCGCCGTCTTCACGATGCAACCGTCGAGCGCGACATTGCCCGACAGGACAGCAAGGCCGCCGTCCTGGCTGAAGGCATGTTCCTTGGAACGGATCACGCCGCCTTCGCGGTCGATATCCAGTTCCTTCCAGCGGCGCGACTGGCTGAACGCGGTCTGCGTGGGCACGCCGCCCGGAGCCGCCTTGAAGAATTCCTGCACCGAGGCGTCCTTGGTGCGCACGATGTCCCAGCGCTCCAGCGCATCGCCAAGGGTGCGGCTGTGAACGGTGGGCAGATCGCGATGGATCAGTCCGGCCCGGTCCAGCTCGCCGAGGATCGCCATGATGCCGCCGGCGCGGTGAACGTCTTCCATGTGGACGTCGGACTTGGCCGGAGCGACCTTGGACAGGCACGGCACCTTGCGCGAGAGCCGGTCGATGTCGGTCATGGTGAAGTCCACGCCGGCTTCGTATGCCGCGGCAAGCAGGTGCAGCACAGTGTTGGTCGAACCGCCCATGGCGATGTCGAGGCTCATCGCGTTCTCGAAGGCGCCGAAGCTGGCGATCTTGCGCGGCAGGACGCTTTCGTCCTCCTGCTCGTAATAGCGGTGGCACAGGTCGACGACCAGACGGCCCGCCTCGCGAAACAGCTTCTCGCGGTCGGCATGTGTGGCCAGCACCGAACCGTTGCCCGGCAGCGAAAGGCCCAGCGCTTCGGTGAGGCAGTTCATCGAGTTGGCCGTGAACATGCCCGAGCACGAACCGCAAGTCGGACAGGCCGAACGCTCGATCGCGGTGACTTCCTCGTCGGTGTAGCTCTCGTCGGCAGCGGCGACCATGGCATCGACCAGGTCGAGCGCATGTTCCTTGCCCTTGAGGACGACCTTGCCCGCTTCCATCGGCCCGCCCGAAACGAAGACCGCCGGAATGTTCAGACGCAGCGCGGCCATGAGCATGCCCGGGGTGATCTTGTCGCAGTTCGAGATGCACACCAGCGCGTCTGCGCAGTGGGCATTGGCCATGTACTCGACACTGTCGGCGATCAGGTCACGGCTCGGCAGCGAGTAGAGCATGCCGTCGTGCCCCATGGCGATGCCGTCGTCGACCGCGATGGTGTTGAATTCCTTGGCAACGCCCCCCGCGGCCTCGATCTCCCCGGCGACGAGCTGGCCAAGGTCCTTGAGGTGGACGTGACCGGGCACGAACTGGGTGAAGGAATTGACCACGGCAATGATCGGCTTGCCGAAATCGCCGTCCTTCATGCCGGTCGCGCGCCACAGGCCACGGGCACCGGCCATGTTGCGGCCGTGGGTGGAAGTGCGGGAACGATAGGCAGGCATCAGCGAAACTCCGGTCGAAACAGGCGCCCCACAGGGCGCATTGATACTTGGTGCGCCCCCTACGCCATATGCGGCCGCAGCCGAAGCGAAAAAATAACATGAACTGCGCCCGCACAGCACCCTTTCTTGCGCGGCCGGCCCCCACGGCGATTGCTCACAGGCAATTCACAGGCCGGTTTTGGCCACCGGGCGCCATGCTGCTATTATGGCTCCATGGACATGCCGGAACCCCTTACCCTCGCACCCGAGGAGCAAGAGTGGCTCGATCTGGCCAGGGGATGGATCAAGGGCCACTTCGCCAACAACCCCGACGAGGCCTATGGTACGATCGAGGGCAAGCTGGCCGTGATCCGCGCCAATCTGGCGCAAGGGTGGGTCGGCCCCGAAGACACCTGGAAGCTGCAGTCGCTGGGAATCGCCATGGGAGACGCGCTGGCGCAGGACCTCATGCTCGACTGGGTCACGGTGGACGACGAGTATGGCCGCCAGCCCGCGCTCAACTGGCCGGGCACCAGCATCCTGTGCTTCCCGGTCACGATGATCTCGCAGCGCGTCGAGGAAGGCGAGCGGGTCGACATCGACATGATGTACGAACAGACGCGCGAACAGCTGAACGAGATCGCCTTCGGCGGCGAGGCGGAATAGCGCAAAGGGAGAGCTTTGCCACGGTCAGGCTAAGCCTGCCGAAACCTTCGGTCGCGTCCCCAACCCTACTCCAGCCCGATCGCCACCTGATTGCAGATGCGCGTCAGGCGCTCGGCCCACTCCTCCTGCCCGGCATCGTCGGCGATCAGGTCCTGCCGCACTTCGAGGTAGAGGTAGGGGCGCCCCTCGCTTTCGACGTGGCGGCAGATCGTCGAGTTATAGATCTTGCCCGAGTAGGGAAGCTGGTCTCCGACGATCAGGCCGTCCGCCTCCAGCAAGGGCTCGGCAAGGCGCGCGCCGCGATCGTCCTCGTCGTAGAGCAGGCCGCAGTGCCAGGGGCGCTCCTCGTCCGGCCGGGTTTCCAGCGCCGGGGTGAAGCTGTGCAGGATCAGGGTCAGTGCCTGCGGGGTGCCGTGAAGGATCTCTCCCAGCGCGTCGTGAAAGGGGCGATGGAAGCGCACCAGTCGCGATTCCCGGTCGATGTCGAGATTGCCGGGAATGACGCGGCCGTCGCTCTTTTCGGGGATCGCGGCAGGGTCGCTCTCGTCTCGGTTGGTGTCGCACACGAGGCGGCTGACATTGCCGAGAAAGGCGGCCGTGCCGGTATTGCGCGCCATCTTCTCCGCGATCCCGGCAACGCCGATGTCGATAGCGATGTGCTCGTCCATCAGCGGCGCATCGATGCCGAGCGCGATGTCCTCCGGAACGCGGTTCGAGGCATGATCGGCAACGACGAGGATGCCGCCGAAACGCGGGGTTCCGACGATACGATAGGCTTCGTGAATCAACGCAGGGCTCCGGTCATCTGCCAGTATTCGGGATGGTCGCGCGCAATCGCCTCGGCAGCGGCCCGCATGGCATCGCAGCTGTCGTAGAGGGCAAAACAGGTCGCGCCCGAGCCGGACATGCGGGCGAGGAAGGGTTCTGTGCGCTTCAGGGCCGCCAGCACATCGGCCACCTGCGGACAGATGCCGATGGCCGGGTCCTCCAGGTCGTTGCGCCCGCAAAGCGCAATCTCGCGCAGCGAGCCTTTCGGCATCGCCCCGCGATCCTTGCCGTCCCACGCCTTGAACACCGGCCCGGTCGGCACCGGCACGCGCGGATTGACGAGCAGGACCGGGCACCCGGCGAGATCGTTTTCGGCCACTTCTTCCAGTTCGGTTCCGGTCCCCGTACCGATGCACGGCCGCGAGAGGACGCAGGCCGGCACGTCCGCGCCCAGCTTCGCCGCCTTCGCCTGCCAGTCGTCCGGCAGGCCCCGGGCCCGCTCGACCATGCGGAACACCGCGCCCGCGTCCGCCGACCCACCGCCCAGCCCCGCCGCGACAGGCAGGCGCTTGTCGAGATCGACCGCCCAGCCCTTGCCATGCGGCAGGGCCGTGAGCGCCTTGGCGACGATATTGCCGAAGGGATCGTCGATCTTCCCGGCGAATTCGCCGTGCGTCGTCAGGTGGTCGCGATCCGCGGGGGAGGCAGAGAGACGGTCGCCGTCATCGACGAAGGCGAAGAGGGTCTCCAGCTCGTGATAGCCGTCCTCACGACGCCTGCGCACGTGCAGCGCGAGGTTGATCTTCGCATAAGCGGTTTCGGAAAGAGTCATCGCCCCCTCCCTGAAACGAGTGAAGCGCCGGAGCAACCCCCGACGCTTCACTGTCATTGCGCTATGATCCGAAAATCACATGTTCGGATAGTTCGGGCCACCGCCGCCTTCGGGCGTGACCCATTCGATGTTCTGGGTCGGGTCCTTGATGTCGCAGGTCTTGCAGTGGACGCAGTTCTGCGCGTTGATCTGCAGGCGCGGCCCCGCGCCGTCCGGATCGACGAACTCGTACACGCCGGCCGGGCAGTAGCGCGCTTCCGGCCCGGCATAGACCGGCAGGTTGATCGCCGTCGGCACCGTCGGGTCCTTGAGGCGCAGGTGACAGGGCTGCTCCTCCTCGTGGTTGGTGAACGAGTAGGACACGCTGGTCAGGCGATCGAAGCTGATGACGCCGTCGGGCTTGGGATATTCGATCGGCTTGTACAGATCGGCCCGCTGCAGCGTCGAGGCGTCGGTGTGGTGCTTCATCGGCTTGGCGAGACCGAAGCCGAACAGGGTGCGCAGCCACATGTCCGCACCGGCAAGGATCGTGCCCAGTTCGCCGCCCCACTTGGCAACCATCGGCTCGGCGTTCTGCACGAGCTTGAGTTCCTTGGCGATCCAGCTTTCGCGCACGGCGGTGTCGTATTCCATGAGCGCGTCCTGCTCACGGCCCGCCTTGATCGCAGCGGCGATCGTCTCGGCGGCGAGCATGCCCGACTTCATCGCGGTGTGCGTACCCTTGATGCGGGGCACGTTGACGAAACCGGCAGAGCAACCGGCCAGCACGCCGCCCGGGAAGGCAAGCTGCGGCACCGACTGCCAACCGCCCTCGTTGATCGCACGCGCGCCATAGGCCACGCGCTTGCCGCCCTCGAGGATCTTGCGGATTTCCGGGTGCTGCTTCCAGCGCTGGAATTCCTCGAAGGGGTAGACATAAGGGTTCTTGTAGTCGAGCGCGGTCACGAAGCCGAGCGAGACCTGGTTGTTGGCCTGGTGGTACAGGAAGCCGCCGCCCCAGGAATCGCTCTCGCTGAGCGGCCAGCCCTGGGTGTGGATGACGCGGCCCGGCGCGTGCTTGTCGGGATCGATGTCCCACAGTTCCTTGATGCCAAGGCCATAGATCTGCGGCTCGCAGTTCGCCTCGAGGTCGTACTTGGCCTTGAGACGCTTGGTCAGGTGACCGCGCGCGCCTTCGCAGAAGACGGTATACTTGCCGAGCAGGTTCATGCCCGGCTGGAAGTCGTCCTTGGGGTTACCTTCCCGGTCGACACCCATGTCGCCGGTCTGGACACCGATCACCGCGCCGTTGTCGTCGTAAAGGATTTCGGCAGCCGGGAAGCCGGGGAAGATCTCGACTTCGAGTTCCTCGGCCTTTTCGGCAAGCCAGCGGCACAGGTTGCCCAGCGAGCCGGTGAAGTTGCCTTCGTTCGACATGAAGGGCGGCATCAGGATCTCGGGCATCGAGACCTTGCCCTTCTTGGTCAGGTGCCAGTGCAGGTTGTCGGTCACCGGCGTTTCGGCCAGCGGACAACCGTCATCGGCCCAGCCCGGAAGCAGTTCGTCCAGCGCCTTGGGATCGATGGTCGCACCCGAAAGGATGTGGGCGCCGATCTCGGAACCCTTCTCCAGAACGCAGACCTGCAATTCGGGATCAACCTGCTTGAGCCGGATCGCCGTCGACAGGCCTGCCGGACCGCCGCCGACGATGACGACGTCATATGGCATCTCTTCACGTTCAATCATGGGGCCCCCAACTCCGATCCTGTTATTCGGTATCAACTTAGTCGTACGATTAATTTCTCTTGTGCCTTGATTGCTCGTCGCCGACAGGTCAAGACCCCGGCGATGGTTCAAGCCACGAATACGCAATTTCTGGACGAAATCACAGGCGCGCTCGACTGGTGGCGGGACGCGGGTGTGGAATATGCCTTCCTCGACGAGCCGCGCCAATGGCTGGCCCCGCCCGAAGACGAACAGGCCGACGCCTCCGGATCGCAGCGTCCCCGCCGCGCACCGGTCGAACAGGCGGAAGTGGCACCGCCGCCCAGCCGCTTCGACCCCGCGGCGCTGCCCGGCGACCTGGCCGCCTTTGGCCAGTGGTGGCTGAGCGAGCCCCTGCTCGACGATGGCTCCACCGAGGGCAGGATGCTGCCTCAGGGCCCGGCGGGCGCGAAACTGATGGTCGTCGTCGATATGCCGGAGCCCGACGACAGCGAGGCACTGCTTTCCGGACCGCAAGGCCGTCTGCTCGATGCCATGCTGGCCGCATTCGGTACGCGCCGCGACGATATCTACCTCGCAAGCGCCCTGCCCCGCGCCGCACCGGCGCCAGACTGGCCGGCGATGAACGAACGCGGGCTTGGACAAGTCCTCGTTCACCACATCAATCTGGTGGCGCCTGAGCGGCTTATCGTACTGGGAACAAACGTTCTACCGCTCATCGGGCACGAATTGCCGCAACGCTCTGCCGTTTTGCACACATTCGATCATGAAGGAGGAACGATACCTCTGCTTGCTTCGAGGGGGCTACCCGCACTGCTGGCGCAGCCGCGTTGGAAAGCCGTTCTCTGGCAGGCCTGGCTCAAGTGGACGGCCGGCTGAATCGGCCCAGCGCAGACA
Organism: Novosphingobium sp. KN65.2; assembly: GCF_001368935.1. Classification (NCBI taxonomy): domain Bacteria; kingdom Pseudomonadati; phylum Pseudomonadota; class Alphaproteobacteria; order Sphingomonadales; family Sphingomonadaceae; genus Novosphingobium; species Novosphingobium sp. KN65.2. Next base: position 27,485 of record NZ_CCBH010000176.1, on the reverse strand, counting down.
CCACGCGGGCAGGTTGCGCCGGAACGGTCCGGGCCGCACCGGACAGGCAGAGTGATCGAACGATCGGGGATGCGAATTTTGAGTAAACTTGCCAAGGCAGGATGGATCGCCGGTATCGCCATCGCGTGCACCGCGACAGTGGCGACCGCTCCTGCATATGCGAACAGTGCCGCCGTCGACTATTTCCGCACCCGGGCGGACCGCACCGCCGTGCCGTCGCTACTGAGCCAGGACGACCGCGCCTACTACAAGCAGGTGTTCGACGCGATCGACGCCAAGAACTGGTCCAAGGTCCAGCAGATGCTGTCCGAGCGGCCCGATGGTCCGCTGCACCAGCAGGCCCGCGCCGAGTACTATCTTGCCGCTGGTTCCCCGAAGATCGAACTGCCCGACCTGCAGGATTGGCTGGCCAAGGGCACGGAGCTTCCCGGCGCCGACCAGATCTCCCGCCTCGCCCTGAAGCGCGGGGCCGATGCGATCCCCGACCTGCCCACCGAACAGCAGTTCGCCCGCCTGCCCTCGATGACCAAACGCACCCGTCCCGCCTCGATCAGCGACGGAACGATGCCCGAGGCGATTTCCTCCAGCATCCTCGAGCGCATCAAGAACGATGACCCGATGGGCGCGCGCGTCCTGCTCGATGGGATCGATGCCGGGCTGAGCAATTCGGCGCGCGCCGAATGGCGCCAGCGTGTCGCCTGGAGCTTCTACATCGAGAACCAGGACACATCGGCCTACCAGATGGCACAACTGGCTGCCCTGGGCACCGGCCCGTGGGTAGGTGAGGCATGGTGGACAGCCGGCCTCGCCGCATGGCGCCTTGGCGACTGCGACGCCGCCAGCGACGCCTTCGCCAAGGCCGCGAAAGCGTCCGAGAATGCGGAACTGACTTCCGCTTCCTATTACTGGCAGAGCCGCGCCCTCGTACGCTGCCGCCGCCCCGACCTTGCCACGGAACCCCTGCGCATGGCGGCGAAGCGCGACGAGACGCTTTACGGCATGCTGGCGAGCGAACAGCTCGGCGTGCACCTGCCCGAACAGCACGCCGGCGCTGACTTCACCCAGACCGACTGGCAATCGCTGCGCAACAACACCAATGTGCGTGCTGCCGTGGAACTGGCCGAAATCGGCGAGGTCGGCCTCGCCGACGAAGTCCTGCGCCATCAGGCGCGCATCGGCGATCCTAAACAGTACGAACCGCTCTCGCGCCTTGCACGCGACCTCGGCCTTCCTTCGACCCAGCTGTGGATGGCCTACAATGCGCCGCGCGGCGGCAAGCCCGAGCCGGCTACCCGCTTCCCCACACCGAAGTGGACGCCCATCGGCGGCTGGAAAGTCGATCCGGCGCTCGTCTATGCCCATGCGCTGCAGGAATCGATCTTCCAGACCAGCGTCGTCAGCCCCGCCGGCGCGCGCGGCCTGATGCAGATCATGCCCTCGGCCGCACGCGACCATGCGTCAGACATCGGCGTATCCGGATCGCCCAGCGATCTCAACAAGCCCGAAATCAATCTCGCCTTCGGCCAGCGGCATCTCGAAATGCTGAAGAGCGCGTCGGGGACGCAGGGCCTGCTGCCCAAGGTCATGGCAGCCTACAACGCAGGGCTCGCGCCGATCACGCGGTGGAACACCGAGATCAAGGACGACGGCGATCCGCTGCTCTGGATGGAATCGATTCCCTACTGGGAAACCCGTGGCTACGTGAACATTGTCCTGCGCAATTACTGGATGTACGAGCGCCAGGCGGGTGGCGTTTCGGAAAGCCGGGTGGCGCTCGCTCAGGACATGTGGCCGACTTTCCCCGAACTGGCCGGGTCGAAGGCCGTACGCATGGCAGCGAACGGAGCGATCTTGCGTGGCCATTGATCTCGAGCGGACTTTCAAGCCGATAAATATTGCCCTTCTGACAGTATCCGACACCCGAGGCCCCGAAGACGACACGTCGGGCGACATTCTCGAACAGCGGATCCGGGATGCCGGCCACAAACTGGTCGAGCGGGCCATCGAACGCGACGATGCAGGTCGCATCGTCAACCGGCTGAACAACTGGATCGACGATCGCGGCATCGACGCCATCATCTCGACCGGCGGCACCGGCCTCACCGGCCGCGACGTCACGCCAGAGGCGCTCGACAAGATCAAGGACAAGGAAATTCCGGGCTTCGGGGAGCTGTTCCGCTGGCTTTCCTACAAGACCATCGGCACCTCGACCGTGCAGAGCCGCGCCTTGGCCGTGGTTGCGCGCGGGACCTACATCTTCGCCCTGCCCGGATCGAACGGCGCGGTGAAGGACGGCTGGGATGGCATTCTGGCCGAACAGCTCGACAGCCGTAACCGGCCCTGCAACTTCGTCGAGCTGATGCCGCGCCTGCGCGAAGTCTGACCGCCACTCACCGGCTTCATCGACATACCGGCCCGCACCACCTCGCCCTTGTGCGAGTAGGCTACCTGAACCTGCAGACCTAGCGTCTCACCCGAAAAGACATTGGGAGAGAGTGCGATGGCAACTGTGACGGCGAACCGTCCCGACCATGTTCCTGCAGACCGGGTTGTCGATTTCGACATCTTCGCCCCGCCCGGCGCGGAGGACGATTACTTTGCGGCCTGGGCGTCAGTACGCGGAGACCATGCACTTGTCTGGACCACGGCCAACGGCGGCCACTGGATCGCCGCCGATGGCGAGACGACGCGCAGGCTCTGGAACGATGCCGAGAACCTGTCCAACGAGGCGCTGGCGGTAACCCCGGGTCTTGGCGAAGCGATGGAGTTCATCCCGCTCCAGCAGGACGCCCCCGAGCACAAACCGTTCCGTATGGCGGTGATGAAGGGCTTCGCCAACAACCACGTCGTCGCGATGGAACCGCTCATCCGCGAGGTCGCGCGCGAACTGACCGCGCAGATCGCCCCGCACGGCGAATGCGAGTTCATGGAGGAATACGCCGAAGTCCTGCCGATCCACATCTTCCTCACCCTGATCGACGTGCCGACGCAGGACCGCCTGCGCCTTCGTCCGCTGGGCCAGCAGCTGACCCGGCCCGACGGTTCGATGACGGTCGAGCAATTGCGCGATGCGGCCGACGGCTACTTGCGCCCCTATATCGAGGAACGGCTGCGCAATCCCGGGCAGGACCTGTTCAGCCGCATTCTCTCCATCCCCATCGAGGGCCGCGCATGGACCTTCAACGAGGCCCAGCGCATGTGCCGCAACCTGCTTTTCGGCGGGCTGGACACGGTCGTCTCGATGTTCGGCAACATCGCCCTGCACCTTGCGCGCCATCCCGAGAACCAGGACCTGCTGCGGCAACGTCCCGAGCTGATCCCGCAGGCCGCAGACGAACTGATGCGCCGCTATCCGATGGTCTCGGTCACCCGCAATCTCGTGAGGAATGTGGAGATCGACGGCATCACGCTCAAGGCAGGCGATCTCGTCTACCTCAACAGCTCGATCCACAACCTCGACACGGCCTGCTTCGACAACCCCCACAAGGTCGATTTCGAACGCAATCTCCCGCCAGTGCGCCACACCACCATGGGTGTCGGCCCGCATCGCTGCGTGGGTGCGGGGCTCGCCCGGCTGGAGGCGATCCTGTTCATCGAGGAATGGCTCAAGGGCATTCCGCCGTTCCGGGTCAAGCCCGGCTCTCCTCCGCGGTACCGCGCAGGCAATGTCGGCGCCCTGACCGAGCTACGGCTTGAGTGGGACTGACCCGCTCAGGTAAACAGCGGTAGCTCGGCGACCTCGTCGTCGGTCATCGCGATGCGGAAAAGATCGCGCAGGAGACGCCCATAATCTCGCGGATCGTCGATAGTGCGCGTCTCGCTTGTGCCGTCACGATAGACCGTCAGCTGCCTTTCGCTGAGCGCTGCAAAACCACCCGGCAGGACAATGCTGGCGATATGCAGCGCGGTGAAGCGCGTATCGGGCCGCGTCGCAGTCCAGTGATTGCCCATCTCCAGGTCATCGGGAGCAACCTGCGTGAGGTCGAAGGCGTACTGCGGCTGCCAGTCGCCGTGCGGGGCGCTGCGGCCATCGGTCGCACTCACCGGCCCGGCACGTTCGAGCCGCCATTCGCCCAGCAGCGAACCCGGTTCGCCCGCGCGCAGCAGGCGATGGCGGGCACCGTCCGACGTCCCCACTTCCGCGCAGTGTTCGAGCGGCAGAGGCGGCACGAAGCTGCCTCCGAAGCCCGCATCGGCAATCCACGGCTTGCCGTCGACTTGCACAAGGAGCAGCGTGTGCGTGCGCGGCGGAGCGACACCCTCGGGAATGCCGAGCAGGACCCGTGCCAGCAACGGGCGATTTGCAGAACCCAGCAGCGTGAGCATGTCCGCATAGAGGCGGTTCTGCTCGAAGCAGTAGCCACCCCGCTCGCGCACCACGAGCTTGTCGAACACCGACGCACTGTCGATGCGGATGCCGCGTCCCAAGCGGATATCGAGATTCTCGAAACCGATGGCGCGCCGGTGCGCGAGCTGCAACTGGGCCAGCCCGCCCGCATCGAGGGCCGGCGCTTCGCTCAGGCCGATACGGCCAAGGTACTGTTCGAGTTCCATTCGCGGCGGAATGGCATGTTCACGCGGCCTTGGGCAAGCCTGTGAATAACTCGGGGATAACCGGTGCATGGACGGGGGAAATGCTGTGCGTGAACGGGGGACTATTCAGCGCCCCCTGTCCTCCCCTTGCGATACTGCCGATCAGGTAATGACGTCAGGCGCCGTGCGTCCGGTATGTTCCACGATGCCCGCAATCGCCTCGGCTGCCACGATCTGGTCGGCCAGCATCGCCCCGGTTTCCTCGTCGAGCCTTCCGTCTGCCGGTTCGTATCTTTCGAGATAGACGCGCAAGGTCGCGCCCTGCGTGCCGGTGCCGGAGAGGCGAAAGACGATGCGCGAGCCGTCCTCGAACAGCACACGGATGCCCTGGTTCTCACTGACCGAACCGTCGACCGGGTCGGAGTAGGAGAAGCTGTCGGCCAACTTCACCGTCAGGGGGCCGAAGGCATGGCCCTTGAGCACGCCAAGGCTGTCCTTGAGTTCAGCCATCAGGACATCGGCGCCGTCCTTGGCGATCCCCTCGTAGTCGTGGCGGGCGTAGTAATTGCGACCGAACCGCGCCCAATGCTCTCGGGCAAGCTGATCGACCGGGATCTGCCTTGCCGCCAAAATGTTGAGCCACAGGAGCACGGCCCAAAGGCCGTCCTTCTCGCGCACGTGATCGGAACCCGTGCCCGCGCTCTCCTCGCCGCAGATCGTCACCTTGCCCGCATCCAGCAGATTTCCGAAGAACTTCCAGCCCGTCGGCGTCTCGAAACACGGCACGCCCAGCGCTTCGGCTACGCGGTCGGCCGCGGCGCTGGTCGGCATCGAACGGGCAATTCCGGCCAGGCGTCCCTTGTAGGCCGGCGCGATCTCGATGTTGGCTGCCAGCATGGCCAGCGAATCCGAAGGCGTGATGAAGCGACCGCGCCCGATGATCAGGTTGCGGTCCCCATCGCCATCGGAGGCAGCGCCGAGGTCGGGCGCGTCCTCACCCATCATCAGGTCATGAAGTTCCTTGGCGTGGATGAGGTTGGGGTCGGGATGATGACCGCCGAAATCCTCAAGCGGCGTGCCGTTGACGACGGTGCCCTTCGCAAAGCCCAGTCTGTTCTCGAGGATTTCGACGGCATATGGGCCGGTCACCGCGCTCATCGCATCGAAGCGCATGGTGAACCCGTCCGCGACCGCCTTGCGGATTGCGGCGAAGTCGAACAGCTCTTCCATGAGGTCCGCATAGTCGGCGACCGGATCGATCACGCTGACCGTCATCCCTGCCACTTCGACATCGCCGATCCGGTCGAGATCGATGTCATCGGCCTCCACGGTGAGCCAGCGGTCGATCTCCAGCGTGCGGGCGTGGATCGCCGTGGTCACGCCCTCCGGCGCGGGACCGCCGTTGGCGATATTGTACTTGATGCCGAAATCCTCGTCCGGACCGCCGGGGTTGTGGCTGGCCGAAAGGACCAGTCCACCGCTTGCCCTGTACTTGCGGATCACGTGGCTGGCTGCCGGGGTCGAGAGAATGCCGCCGCGCCCCACGAGCACCCGACCGTAGCCGTTCGCCGCCGCCATGCGGATCGCCTGCTGGATGACCGTGCGGTTATGAAACCGGCCGTCTCCACCGATAACAAGCGTCGCCCCGGGATCACGCGTCACGGAATCGAAGACGGACTGGATGAAATTCTCGGCATAGTTCGCTTGCTGGAACACCTTCACCTTCTTGCGCAGGCCGGACGTGCCGGGGGCCTGTCCATCGAAGGGCTGGGTTTGAACCGTGACGATCTGGGTCAATCCGAAGTCTCCACCGGGATGAGCTGAACAGCATAAACCAAAAAGGGATGAACCGCGGGGCAGAACCACCGGCGGAACGGCGCGATTGCACCTGCGAACACTTTCATGGCGTTTCCATTGAAGTCAAACGCCCGATGGGATGACGCGAGTGCGCAATTGGCTGAATCGAAAAGGACCGGTTCCCGGACCGATCCGACTTCGGCTCACATGACCTTGTGCAACGTCAATACGATGCCCAGCGACACAAGCACGACGAGGATCGTCCCACCGGTGATGATCAGCGCCTTCGCCAACGGACTGCGCGGCGACGGCTCCGGAAGAGGAGAAGCGGCTCGTGCCAGGCTCCCGGGTGTCAGGGGATCGACCGCGATAGCGCCACTGACGATAACAGCATCGACATCGGGCACGCGGACTTGTTCTTCACCATCGTCCACGGTCGCATCCGGCTCTTTGGACGCAGGCGCCAGTTCTATGAATGCGGGCGCCGGCTCTTCCGGCTCCGCAGTCTTTTCCTGCTCCAGCAGGTAGGTCCGGTAGGCGCGCGCCAGTTCGGCACGCGGCGGAGATCCGGTGCGATTGCGGATGCTCTCGATACGCTGATTGACGGCACTCACCGAAATGCCGAGTTCGAACGCGATTTCCTTGCTCGTGCGATTTTCCGCCACGTATCCCAGGACTTCATGCTGCTTTGGCGTCAGACTGGGAAACACATCGAGCGGACTTGGCGCCCGATCGGCGCCGTCGTCACCCATGCCCCGCCCGACAGATAGTATTGTTCATGTATAAACCCCAGTTTCGCGCCGACACCCTTTCCCGGCACTTAACTTGTTGCATTATAAGGCTGACTTTGACTTCCTAGCAAGCCAAAGAGACGAAAAAATGTCCGGCCCGGTATCGTTTCTTCCGGGGCATAAAGCGGCGCCCATCCGCGCACCCGAATGTCGAGAAGGCGCACCGGACAAGAACACGCCTGGCAACATGGCACTGCAGGCTTTCCAAGGCCTTGGCGCGCCATCGGCCGGACGAGGAGCGCAAGAACGGCGCACCGGCTTCTGCAATTCCGCCTTGCCCGCCCTTGCCTTTCGCGCGCCCTGCCCCTAGCGGCACACGCGCGTCAGGTCTGAAGGAGTCGAACCATGGTCCCCCGTTATGCCCGCCCCGCGATGTCCGCGATCTGGGAACCCGAAGCCCGTTACCGCATCTGGTTCGAGATCGAGGCTCATGCCGCCGTCAAGATGGGCGAGCTTGGCGTCGTGCCGGAAAGCGCCGGCAAGGCCCTGTGGGACTGGTGGGCCTCCAACCCGGTGATCGACGTTGCCGCCATCGATGCCATCGAGGCCGTCACCAAGCATGATGTCATCGCCTTCCTCGACTGGGTCGCCCAGCAGGTAGGCCCCGAAGCGCGCTTCATGCACCAGGGCATGACCAGCTCGGACGTTCTCGACACCACGCTCAACGTCCAGCTCATCAAGGCTGCCGACATCCTGCTTGCCGACCTCGACGACCTGCTGGCCGCGATCAAGCGCCGCGCCGAAGAGCACAAGTACACCCCGACCATCGGCCGCAGCCACGGCATCCATGCCGAACCGGTCACCTTCGGCCTCAAGATGGCCGAAGCCTATGCCGAGTTCGCCCGCTGCCGCAAGCGCCTCGTCGCCGCGCGCGAAGAAATCGCCACTTGCGCCATTTCGGGTGCCGTGGGCACATTCGCCAACGTCGATCCTTCGGTCGAAGCCTATGTCGCCGAGAAGATGGGTCTCGAGATCGAACCGGTTTCGACCCAGGTCATCCCGCGCGACCGCCATGCGATGTTCTTCGCCACCCTGGCCGTGATCGCCAGCTCGATCGAGCGCATCGCCGTCGAGGTTCGCCACCTGCAGCGCACCGAAGTGCTCGAGGCCGAAGAATACTTCTCGCCGGGCCAGAAGGGCTCGTCGGCCATGCCGCACAAGCGCAACCCCGTGCTGACCGAGAACCTCACCGGCCAGGCGCGCATGATCCGCTCCTATGCCTTCCCGGCGATGGAGAACGTGGCGCTGTGGCACGAGCGTGACATCTCGCACTCCTCGGTCGAACGCTTCATCGGTCCGGACGCAACGATCACCCTCGACTTCGCGCTCGCGCGCCTCACCGGCGTGATCGACAAGCTGCTCGTCTACCCCGAACGGATGCAGAAGAATCTCGACCGCATGGGCGGCCTGGTGCACTCGCAGCGCGTCCTGCTGGCCCTCACGCAGGCGGGCCTGACCCGAGACGAGAGCTACCGCCTCGTCCAGCGCAACGCGATGAAGGTCTGGGAATCCGACGGACAGCTCAGCCTGCTCGAATTGCTCAAGGCCGATGCCGACGTTGCCAAGGCCCTGCCCGCCGAAGTGATCGAGGACAAGTTCAACCTCGACTACCACTTCAAGCACGTCGACACGATCTTCGCGCGGGTCTTCGGCAACTAAGCCTTCTGCCCGGTCTTCCAATGCCCTGATTTCACGCCTAGCATCGTGAAATTCCCTCAGGGAGCACAGGAGGAAAAATGCAGGTCATTCGTACCGTCCTGTGGATCGCGCTCACCGCGATCCTCGTGGCGTTCATTGCCATGAACTGGACCAAGGTTCCCGTGAACTTCTGGCCGCTCGACGATGGCAATTACGTCCACTTCGAATGGCCGGTGGGCGTCGTCGCCCTGCTGTTCTTCCTCCTGGGCATGCTTCCGGTCTGGCTCTACCTGCGTGCCGTGCGCTGGCGTCTGACCCGCCGCATCGCTTCGCTGGAGAACTCGATCCGGGCAAGCTCGATGCCGTCCATGACTTCGCAGCCAGGCGACACCCCGCTGGCTGCCGAACCACTCGATACGCCAACGCCCACCCCCTCTCCGGAAGCCTGAGAATGAGCAACAACCCCATCTATCTCGCCCTCGACGTGCCCCGCCTCGACGCCGCCGAAACGCTGGCGCGCAAGGTTGCGGGCCATATCGGCGGGATCAAGCTGGGGCTCGAATTCTTCTGCGCGCACGGACATCACGGCGTGCACGAGTTGCACAAGCTCGGCCTGCCGATCTTTCTCGACCTCAAGCTGCACGACATTCCCAACACGGTCGCCGCCGCGATGCAGGCGATCCACGTGCTGGAACCGGCGATCGTCACCATCCACGCCGCCGGTGGGCGCGCCATGATGGAAGACGCCAAGGCCGCTGCCGGGGAAAACTGCAAGGTCGTGGCCGTTACCGTGCTCACCAGCCTCGACGATGACGACCTGACCGCGATCGGCGTCCAGTCCGACCCCGGCGAACAGGCCCTGCGCCTTGCCGACCTCGCCCATTCGGCCGGACTCGACGGCATCGTCTGCTCCGGCCACGAAGTCGGCGCGGTACACAAGCAGTGGAAGGACGGATTTTTCGTCGTCCCCGGCCTGCGTCCTGACGACGGCAAGGGCAACGGCGACCAGAAGCGCATCGTCACCCCGCGCCAGGCGCGCGACAACGGCGCCAGCGTGCTGGTAATCGGCCGCCCGATCAGCCGCGCCGAAGATCCCCTCGCCGCTGCGCGGGCCATCGAAGCCACCCTGTAACGCGCGCACTCGGTTCAGCGCGCAGAAACCTCTTTCCGTCCAGATCGTTGCACGGTCACCAAGACGGAGAATACCCAATGAAACGCCTGAGCCTGATTGCCGCCGCCGCGCTTGCCACTGCCATCGCGCCGCCGGCTCTTGCCCAGCAGAGCGATGTCGTCCCTGCCATTGCCGCAGGGCACACGCTACTGACTGTCACTGCACAGGGTAGTTCCACGCGCACGCCCGACATGGCCAGCTACTCGGCCGGAGTCGCCACCCAGGGCCGCACCGCCAGCGAAGCGCTGTCCGCCAATTCGCGGCAGATGGCGCAGGTCATGGCTGCCCTGAAGAAGGCGGGCATCGCCGACAAGGACATCCAGACCAGCGACCTCAACCTAAACCCGGTCTATTCCCAGCCCAAGCGCTTGCCCGACGGCAGCTATGACAGCGACGCGCGGACCATCGTCGGCTACGAGGCCAACAACAACGTCATGGTGCGCCAACGCAAGCTCGACGACATGGGCAAGGTGATCGACGCGCTGGTCAGCGCCGGTGCCAATCAGGTCAACGGCCCCAACTTCATGCTGGCCGAGCCCGGCGCGGCAAGCAACGAATCGCGCGTCGATGCCATGAAGGAGGCCCGCGCACGCGCCGATCTTTACGCCAAGGCAGCCGGACTGCGCGTGGTACGCATCGTATCCATCAGCGAGAGCGGCGGATACTCGCCGCCGATGCCGATGGCCGTACGCATGGAAGCGAGCAAGGTCGGCGCAGCCCCGCCGGTCGCTGCGGGCGAACTGGAACTCAACACCAACGTCACGGTTCAGTTCGAACTGGCGCCCTGAGGCCTTCAGCAACCCGTCAGTTGAGCATCATGTCCTGCGACTGGATATTGTAGCGCACCAGCGCCATAGCCTTCCCTTCGCCGCGACGAAAGACGAACTCCTCGGTGCCGGTGCCTTTTGCAAACGTGGTCTGCATGATCACGGTCACGAAAGTGCCACCGGTGCCGGAATTCACGTTGAGGCTGACCTGCCTGCTGTCCCTGACGGCTCCCAGCTTGCGATGGACCGCTTCGAGCAGCTTTTCGAACTGCGCCTTGTCGGTCCCCTTGCGCAGATCCGGGTCGGCGGCGATCCAGATCTTCTTCCACTGGCCGCCATCCAGAGCGGCATGGAACTCGCCGACTTCGACCTGGGCGTCCTTCACCGACTCCTTGATCCCGCAGCCCGCAAGCATTGCGGCTGCGGCAAATGGCATTAGATAGCGCGCGACACGGTACATCTTCGTCCCCGGAATGGCTGGGGCCAATACATAGGCGACGACTGCGCGATGCCAACACCCGAGATCAAGATATGCGGTATCCGCGAGCCCGGTTCGCTCGACGTGGCGATCAGGGCGCGTGCCGCCTATGCCGGGTTCGTCTTCTTCCCCAAGAGCCCGCGCAACGTCACGCCCGCTGAAGCCGCCGCACTCTCTGCCCGCGCGCAGGGGCGCATTGCGCGCGTCGGCCTGTTCGTCGATGCGGAAGATGCCATGCTCGCCGAAGCGATGGCCGCAGCCCGCCTCGACGTCCTGCAGCTCCACGGCCAGGAAACGCCCGAACGCGCAGCACAACTGCGTGCGCGCTTCGGCATTCCGGTGTGGAAGGCACTTTCGGTGGCGAGCGCCGAGGACGTGGCGCGCGCCGAGACCTATGTCGGTGCCATCGACCGGGTCCTGTTCGACGCCAAGACGCCGAAAGGCACGCTGCCCGGCGGCATGGGCCTGAGCTTCGACTGGACGCTGGTGGCGAACTGGAAGGGCCCGATGGCCTGGGGCCTCGCCGGCGGGCTGACGCCGGACAACGTTGCGCAGGCGGTCGAACTTACCGGCGCACCGCTCGTCGATACATCGTCGGGCGTGGAAAGCGCGCCGGGCGTGAAGGACAACGACCGGATCGCCGCCTTCTGCCGCGCAATCCAGGCACCCTGACGCCACAACGAGAAAGGGCGGCCCCTCATGGACCGCCCTTCCCCTGGCTTACGCTCCGAGGAGCGAATTCAGATCAGGCCTGAGCCCGAAATCAGAACTTCACGCCAACGCCGATGAGGCCGAGGTCGGCATCGGGGGTGTTGTCGCCAACGAGCAGGTGCTTGTACTCGACCTTGGCGTAGACCTTCTGGCCGAGGTCCTGCTGCCAGCCACCGCCAACGCCCACGGCGCTGTTGCAGGTACGGCAGAACTTCGACTGCCAGTTTGCCGCAGCATAGAGCTTGCTGCCCGGGAGCACCTTGAAGCCGGCGCGGCCGCCTGCACCCCACGAAACGCGGGTGTCGTCAGCCAGAACCTTGTCAGCCGAACCTTCGATGCCGACGAAAAGCTTGTCGCCGAGATCGTAGTCGTAGCCGGCTGCGACGCCCGCAACTGCATCGCTGTCGCTACCGTTCCAGATGAGGCCGGTGCGCGCCTCGATGCGGGCTTCATTGGCCATGGCGGGGGTGGCAGCAGCTGCGGCAGCAACCGCGGCGAGCGAAACAAGTGCAATACGCATATTTTATAACTCCAGAATTCTTCCCCCGACCCTCATCGGGGACGGCCCCGCTGCGCCCGCCTTCCTTGCCGCCAGATGAACAAAATAATTCAGGAAAGCTCGAAAGTGTCACAAATCCGCCATTTAAGGATACTATCGTGTTATATCCTCATGTTAAGATGCATAATTTGCAATTGAATTCGGTCGTCAGCCACCCACCGCGCGAAGGCTCTGGACTTGGCCGCGCTCGTCTGCCAAGCGGCCCGATTATGACTACCATCACGCCCGTGAATTCGCTGCGTTCCCTGCCCGACGAGACCGGCCACTTCGGCAAGTTCGGTGGTCGTTACGTCGCCGAAACGCTGATGCCGCTGATCCTCGATCTCGAGAAGGAGTATCGCAAGGCCAAGCAGGACCCTGCGTTCGAAGCAGAGTTTCAGGACCTGCTGAAGAACTTCGTCGGCCGTCCGAACCCGCTCTATTTCGCGCCGCGCCTGACGGAACATTTCCGCAAGCTGGCGCCCGCGGGCAAGGGTCCGAAGATCTACTTCAAGCGCGAGGACCTCAATCACACCGGCGCGCACAAGATCAACAACTGCATCGGCCAGATCCTGCTGGCGATCCGCATGGGCAAGACCCGGATCATCGCAGAGACCGGCGCCGGCCAGCATGGCGTTGCCACGGCCACCGTCGCCGCCCGCTTCGGCCTGCCCTGCACCATCTTCATGGGCGCCAAGGACGTTGAGCGGCAGAAGCCCAACGTGTTCCGCATGAAGCTGCTGGGCGCGCAAGTGCAGCCCGTCACCAGCGGCGCGGAAACGCTCAAGGACGCGATGAACGAGGCCCTGCGCGACTGGGTCGCGAACGTCCACGACACGTTCTACATCATCGGCACCGCAGCAGGTCCGCACCCCTATCCGGAACTCGTTCGCGACTTCCAGAGCGTGATCGGCCACGAGACCCGCCAGCAGGTCCTCGAAGCCGAAGGTCGCCTGCCCGACATGGTCCTGGCCTGCGTTGGCGGCGGATCGAACGCGATCGGCATGTTCCACCCCTTCCTCGATGACCCGGAAGTGGCGATGGTTGGCGTCGAAGCGGCAGGCCACGGTATCGAGACCGGCCAGCACGCGGCCAGCCTCACCGGCGGCAAGCCCGGCATTCTGCACGGCAACAAGACCTACCTGCTGCAGGACGAGGACGGCCAGATCACCGAGGCACACTCGATCAGCGCCGGACTCGACTATCCCGGCCTCGGCCCCGAGCACTCCTGGCTGCATGAAAGCGGCCGCGTGCGTTACGTGCCGATCACCGATGACGAATCGCTCGAGGCGTTCCAGCTGTGCTGCGCACTCGAAGGCATCATCCCGGCGCTCGAAAGCGCCCATGCGCTGGCCGCCCTGCCCCAGCTCACCGCCGAAATGGACGAGGACAAGATCCTCGTCGTCAACGTCTCGGGCCGCGGCGACAAGGACATCTTCACCGTCGCCGAAGCGCTGGGAGTGGAACTCTAAGACATGACCCGCTTCGAAACTGCCTTTTCCAAGGGCCCTGCGCTCGTCTGCTTCATTACCGGCGGTGACGGCGATACCGCGGCCAATCTCGACGCGCTCGTCGAGGGCGGCGCCGACGTGATCGAACTGGGCATGCCCTTCACCGATCCGATGGCCGATGGCCCGGCGATCCAGGAAGCCAACCTGCGCAGCCTGGCCAAGGGCACGCGCACGGCTGACATCTTCCGCATGGCGGCCGAATTTCGCGCGCGTCACCCGCAAGTGCCGCTGGTGCTGATGGGCTATGCCAACCCGATGACGATCCGCGGCCCCGAATGGTTCGCCGAGGAGTGCCGCAAGGCCGGCGTCGACGGCGTCATCTGCGTGGACATCCCGCCCGAGGAAGACGCCGAACTCGGCCCGGCACTGCGCGGAGCCGGCGTTTCGCTGATCCGCCTCGCCACGCCGACCACCGACACCGCGCGCCTTCCCGCCGTTCTCGAAGGCTCCTCCGGCTTCCTCTACTACGTCTCCGTCGCGGGGATCACCGGCATGCAGCAGGCTGCGCAGGCTTCGATCGAGGATGCCGTCGCCCGCCTGAAGGCAGCCTCGGACATCCCGGTGGCCGTCGGTTTCGGCGTGCGTACGCCTGAACAGGCCGGCAAGATCGCCAAGGTCGCCGATGGCGTCGTCGTCGGCTCCGCCTTCATCGACCTGGTGAAGCAGCACGGCGACAACGCCGCCGGTCCCTTGCGCGAACTGACCGCGGCATTGGCCGAAGCGGTACATTCGGCACGCTGATCCCATGCGCGACTTTGCGGTTTCGGACGACCCCCGCGTCCAGGCCCAGCTCGATCGCCTCGGCGCACTCTCGGTGCCGCAGGGGCGCATCGGTCTCGACGTCGTGCGCGTGCTGCTCGATCGCCTCGGTAACCCGCAGCGCAACATGCCGCCGGTGTTCCACGTCGCCGGCACCAATGGCAAGGGTTCGACCTGCGCCTTCCTGCGCGCCGCGCTGGAGGCGGCGGGCAAGACCGTCCACGTCTTCACCAGCCCGCACCTCGTCCGCTTCAACGAGCGTATCCGCGTTTCGGGCAAGCTGATCGCAGACGAAACGCTGGCAGAGCTGCTGAACGAAGTGCTCGACGTTGCCGTAGCTGCCGGAATCGGCGCAAGCTTCTTCGAGGTTTCGACCGCGGCGGCCTTCCTTGCCTTTTCACGCTATCCTGCCGATGCCTGCGTGATCGAGGTCGGCCTTGGCGGACGCTTCGATGCGACCAACGTCATCGAGGCACCGGTGGTGTGCGGCATAGCGTCGCTGGGCATCGATCACGAGGCCTTCCTCCTCTCACCCGAAGACAACGTGCCGACCGATGCCATGGCCCGCATCGCCTTCGAAAAGGCAGGCATCGCCAAGTCCGGCGCGGCGCTGGTCACCCTCGACTATACCCCGGCGATGAACCAGGCGATCCAGGGTCAGGCCGCCATCGTCGGTGCGCCGGTGATCCGCCGCGGCCAGGACTGGGCGATCGTCGCGTCGCCCGAGGGCCTGACCTACTCCGACGCGCAAGGCAGCCTGCCCTTGCCGACCCCGCGCATGCCGGGCCTGCACCAGGGCGTGAACGCCGGGCTGGCCATCGCCATGCTGCGCCAACAGCAGGCCATCGACATACCGCAAGGCGCCTATGCCCAGGCCATGGAGCAAGCCAGCTGGCCTGCCCGCCTGCAACGGCTGGGCGATGGTCCTCTGACTGCGCTGCTGCCCTCGGGCACGACATGCTGGCTCGACGGCGGGCACAACCCGGATGCGGGCAATGCCATCGCCACCCACTTCCGCCGACCGACCAGAGTTCACCTCATTCTCGGCATGCTGGCCAACAAGGCGCCGCAGGCCCTGCTCGATCCGCTGCGCGAAAGGCTCGCCAGCGTCACGGTCGTGCCGGTACCCGGCCACGATTGCCATGGCCTCGACGCTTTTCTCCAGGTTCCGGAAATTCCCGTCCCGGTGGCTGCGGCCAGTGTCCGAGCGGCGCTGTCGACACTCGAGATCGATCCCGCGCAGGATGAAGTCGTGCTGATCGGCGGCTCGCTTTACCTTGCCGGTACCGTGCTTCGGGATAACGACGAGATTCCCGAGTAACCGAAGCAAGCACCCGCGCGCCCTGAAACAGGGGCTCTGGGTGAGCGGTGATCCACAGCAGTCCGGAGCGGCTAGCCGGTCAGGCGCCTTCCAGCGCGGTCGCGTCGATGCCCGATGCCCGGCCCAGCCGCGCAACGCGCGCCCATTCGATCAGGCACAGCACAACCGCGACCATTCCCATCGCGGTGGTAAGCAGGAACACCGGATAATATCCGTATTCTTCGATCATCTGCCCGAGCGCGCCGCGCCCGAGCGTGCCGACCAGCAGGGTCAGGGACGACAGCAGGGCGTACTGGACGGCGCTGTATCCTCTGGCGACAACCGAAGAGAGATAGGCAACGAAGGCTGCCCCGGCGATGCCCACGGCGATGTTCTCGCCCGCGATCGTCAGCATCAGCTTGGCCAGCCGCTGGTCTCCGCCAAGGTGCGAGACGAGCCAGGTGAAACCGGTCGCATCGCTGACGGCGGCCATGCGCGCGCCGCCAACGGCAAGGTCGGCATAAAGCAGGTTGGTCAGGGCGGCGATCAGAGCGCCGAAGGTCAGCGTGGCCATGCGCCCCATGACCGTCAGCAGGGTCCCGCCCAGCGCCAGCCCGATGACCAGCGCACCGACGCCGAAGAACTTGGAGGCAATCGCGACTTCGTCTTTCGAATACTTCAGTTCGCCGAGGTAGAACGGATAGGCAAAGCTGCCCCAGATCGCGTCGGTGATGCGATAGGTGAGCACCAGCGCGAAGACGAGGATGACCGCCCAGCCCAGTCGCCCCACGAAATCGGTCAGGGGCAGGATCAGGGCGCGATAGCCGTGGTCGACGAAGCGGTCCATCGCGCTGCGGGCAGGCGCAGCGGCCGTCAGCACGTAGCGCCCCTTGTCCTTCATGCGCACCAACCAGGCGGCCACCAGCGCCGGCACGACGACGGTCGCAATGACCACCAACGGCCCTTTCGTGGCAATGAAGGCGACCGAATCGGGCCGGGTTCCGGGGTCACTGCCGAGCGAGCGGACCATGAACACGCCGACGGTGATCAGTGCCCAGGCCCAGAGCAGGCCGATGCCGAAAAGCGCCCACTTGCGCACGCGCGGGTCGATCTCCCCCACATCGCGCAGCGCCAGCAGTTCGTCCTCGGCCGCGCCGATCGTGGCGGCAGTGACTTCTGCATCGGGTGCGAACAGGCCCAGCACGCCGACAAGGGCCATGATCGCACCCATCGTCGCATAGACCGTCGGCCAGTCGGTGCGCTCGGCCATGAACAGCGCCAGCGCACCGCCGACCAGCGCGGCGATGCGATAGCCCATCTGGTAGACGGTCGAGAGCATGTCGATCGTCGCTTCCTCGTCGGCGACATCGACGCGCCAGGCATCGACCACAACGTCCTGCGTTGCCGAGGCGAAGGCACCGATCCCGGCGAGCAGCGAGAACCAGCCGAGCGCGGTCAGCGGATTGAGCGTCGAGAGCACCAGCAGGATCAGCCCAAGCATGAGCTGGGCCGAAACGATCCACTGCTTGCGCTTTCCGAGCCGTTTGAGAAGCGGCAGCTCTACCCGGTCGAGCAAGGGCGACCAGAGGAACTTGAACGAGTAGGCAAGGCCGATCAGCGAGAAGACGCCCATCGTTTCCAGATCGACCCTGGCGTCGGACAGCCAGGCGTAGAGCGTGCCGAGCAGCAGTGCGTAGGGCAGGCCCGATGCGAAGCCGAACAGGGCCATGAAGCCCGTCTTTCGGTTCCTGAGTGCGAGAAGGACGCGGCGCCAGCCCGGCTTCTTCGGCTGATCTGTCGCGGCTTCGGCCATTCATGAAACTCCATCGGCGTTCGAGGCTTCGGGATACGCAGGCCCCACCTGTATGGGAAGGCTGGATGAACCGGCGATCAACAGCTAAGGCGCTGCCATGGCCAGACCTCCCCAGAAACCCGGCGAACCGAGGCGCCCGCGCGCCGCGACCGGCAGCAAGCGTCCCTTCAACAGCCGTTCCGGCAAGCCTGAAGACCGTTCCGGCGGCGAAAAAGGCCGTTACGGCAATGACAAGGGCCGATCCGGCGGTGACAAAATCCGATCCGGCGGTGACAAAATCCGTCCGGGCAAGGACGACGCGCGCGGCAATGCGCCGCGCAAGCCGCGTACTGCGCGTCCCGCGGCCGCACCGCCGACACCGCGCGATCCTTCCCTGCCCGAGCGCGAGGGTGAGCGCATTGCCAAGCTGCTGGCCCGCGCCGGCGTCGCCAGCCGCCGCGAAGCGGAGCGAATGATCGCAGAGGGCCGCGTAAAGCTGGACGACGAGCCGATCACCGCACCTTCAACCGTGCTGAAGGACCTGCGCGGAGTGACCGTCGACGGCAAGCCGGTGAAGGCGCCCGAGGAAACCCGCCTGTTCGTGTTCCACAAGCCTGCCGGGCTGCTGACCGCCGAACGCGATCCCGCCGGTCGCCCGACCATCTACAACGCCCTGCGCAATGCCCTGCCCGCCGGAACCGGCCGAGTCATGCCGATCGGCCGTCTCGATCTCAATACCGAGGGCCTGCTGCTGCTGACCAACGACGGCGAATTCAAGCGCCAGCTCGAACTGCCCGCCAACGGCGTCCCGCGCACCTATCGCGCGCGCGCCTTCGGCGACATTACGCAGGCCCAGCTCGAGGACCTGATCGACGGCATCGAGATCGACGGCATCCACTACGGCAAGATCGACGCCAACATGGAGCGTCGCACCGGGCGCAACCAGTGGATCGAAATGACCCTGACCGAAGGCAAGAACCGCGAAGTGCGCCGCGTGCTCGAGCATCTCGGGCTGAAGGTCAGCCGGCTGCTGCGCATCTCCTATGGCCCCTTCGTGCTGGGCGACCTGCCCAAGGGCACCGTAGGCGAAGTATCGCAGCGCGATCTCGACAACTTCCGCCGCTCCCTTGGAAAGGGCAAAGGCGAATGAAGGGCGCAAGCACCGGCCTGCGAATCGTTGCGGGCACGTGGCGCGGGCGCAAGCTCGCCGCGCCCGAGGGAGACACGACGCGCCCGACCGCCGACCGCACCCGCGAGACGCTTTTCTCGATGCTGACGAGCCGCCTCGGCACGTTCGAGGGGCTGAAGGTGGCCGACCTTTTCGCAGGTTCGGGCGCGCTCGGCCTTGAAGCCCTGTCCCGCGGCGCGGCGCATTGCCTGTTCGTCGATCAGGACGCTGCCGCGATCCGGGCGATCCGGCGCAACATCGCCAACCTGCAGGCCCAGTCGCAATGCGACGTGCGGGCCTGTTCGGCGCTCTCGCTCGGCCCGGCTAAGGAGCCGCTCGACCTCGTTCTGCTCGATCCGCCTTACGATACGGGCGCGGGTGCTGTCGCCGTCGACAAACTGACGCGGCTTGGCTGGATCGGCGAATCGACCTGGGTGAGCCTTGAGACGGCACGCGGCGAGGACGTCTCTATCCGCGGGTTCGATACCGATGCCGTGCGCGATGTCGGCAAGGCACGACTTCACATCCTGCGCCGCGTCGAAGCCTGACACTACGCGGCTGTAAAAAGGGCCCCGCCAAGCGGCGAGGCCCTTTCCGTGCGCAAAGGCAAGATCGTTACTTGCCGCCGGGATTGCGGCAGTTGTCCTGCACGGTCTTGCTACAGACCGGGTAATCCTTGTTCATGGCCGAGGCCGGAGGCGGCGTCAGCGCGCCCTTGTAGGGCCCGCCCTGATAGCTCTGATCCGCAGGCATCGCGGGGCGCACGGCCTGCTCGGCGGTTTCCGGTGCCGGCACTCCGGCAGTGGGGACGCCTTCGCCCGGGGGATTGGCCTGCGTCGCCGGCGTCGTCGGGGTCTGTCCGTTCAACTGCTGGATGATCGAAGTCCACGCCGCCTCGCGCTGCTGCGGGCTCATCTTGTAGACCTGTCCGCGCTGGTCGGGCGTCAGGGCCCAATAGCCCTCCTGCCGCTCGGGGACGAGCGTCCAGAAGTAGCCCTTGTACTCGTCGGGCCATGCATCGTACTCGGCCTGACGGTCTGCCGGCCAGCCATCGTACATGGCCTGCTGCTCAGCTGTCAGCGTCACCGGCGCCGCTGGACTGACCTGCGCGGAATCGCCTGCCGCGGATGGCGCATTCTGGGCCAACAGCGCATTGGGCAAGGTTGCAAGTGCGAGCGCCGATGCGCCCGCGAAAATCAAGTGTCGCATGGTCTCTCTCCTCTGTGTACCTGTTGCCAAGCGGACGTTTCGCGCTCGGGAATGTTCCATGTTTGCGGCAAAGCGGCCTTGCGCCGCGATGTTCCGTTCCCTAGTTGTTCGCATGTGAACAGCCTGCAAGATACCTCGCGCGGCGGCTTGCCTGCCGAAAGCAACGATCCCCTGATCGAGGGCCTCAACGCGCCCCAGAAGGAGGCCGTGCTGACCACCGAAGGGCCGGTGCTGATGCTGGCGGGCGCGGGAACCGGCAAGACCGCCGCCCTCACCCGGCGTCTTGCCAACATCATCCGCAATCGCCTTGCCTGGCCGAGCGAAGTTCTGTGCGTCACGTTCACCAACAAGGCTGCGCGCGAGATGCGCGACCGGGTCGGCCAGCTCGTCGGCCCTGCGGTCGAAGGCATGCCGTGGCTGGGCACCTTCCACGCCATCGCTGCCAAGATGCTGCGCCGCCATGCCGAACTGGTCGGCCTCGAACCCAATTACACGATCATCGACACCGACGATCAGCTGCGTCTGCTCAAGCAGCTCATCCAGGCCGAAGGGGTCGACGAAAAGCGCTTCCCCGCCCGCCAGCTGGCGGGATGCATCGATCGCTGGAAGAACCGCGGCCTCAATCCGCAGGATCTCGATGCGGCGGAAAACGAAGCCTATGCCAACGGCCGCGGCCAGAAATTCTACAGCCTTTACCAGGACCGCCTGAAGACGCTCAACGCCTGCGACTTCGGCGACCTGCTGCTGCACATGCTCAACATCCTGCGTACCAATCGCGAGGTGCTGGAGCAGTACCAGCAGCGCTTCAAGTACGTCATGGTGGACGAGTATCAGGACACCAACCAGGTCCAGTACCTGTGGCTGCGCCTGATCGCGCAAGGCCGCCAGAACATCTGCGTGGTGGGTGACGACGACCAGTCGATCTATTCATGGCGCGGCGCAGAAGTCGCCAATATCCTTCGATTTGAAAAGGATTTCCCCGGAGCGAAAGTGATCCGGCTCGAACAGAACTATCGCTCGACGCCCGAGATCCTTGCCGCCGCTTCCGGCCTCATCAACGAGAACAGTCAGCGCCTGGGCAAGACCTTGTGGACCGAGCGCCATGCCGGGGACAAGGTTCGCGTCATCGGCGTCTGGGACGCACCGGAAGAAGCGCGCCGCGTCGGCGACGAGATCGAGCGACTCGAACGCGAGGGCGCCCCGCTGGACCAGATGGCGATACTCGTGCGCGCGCAGTACCAGACGCGCGAGTTCGAAGACCGCTTCATCTCGATCGGCCTCAAGTACCGCATCGTCGGCGGCTTTCGCTTCTATGAGCGCGCGGAAATCCGCGATGCGCTGGCCTACATGCGCGTCATCGCCCAGCCCGCCGACGACCTGGCTTTCGAGCGCATCTACAATGCTCCCAAGCGCGGCCTTGGTGCCAAGGCGCTGGAGAAGCTGCACCAGCTCGCCCGCCGCCAGGGCATTCCGCTTGCCGCAGCCGCCATCGAGATCGTCGATACCGACGAACTGCCCGCGCGTGCGCGCAACACCTTCCTGTCGCTGATGCGCGACTTCGCCCGCTGGCGCGATCTGGAGAAGACGGAGAACCCGGCGGACCTGATGCGCACCGTCCTCGACGAAAGCGGCTACACCGACGCGCTGCAGGCCGAGCGGACGGCCGAAGCCTCAGGGCGACTCGAGAACCTCGTTGAACTCGCCCGCGCCATGGAAGAGTACGAAAGCCTCGGCGACTTCCTCGAGCATGTCAGCCTCGTCATGGACAACGACGCGGCCAGCGACGAGGAAAAGGTCACGATCATGACCATGCACGCCGCCAAGGGCCTGGAATTCGACCACGTGTTCCTGCCCGGATGGGAGGAAGGCGTATTTCCCTCGCAGCGCTCGCTCGACGAAGGCGGCCTTGCCAGCCTCGAGGAAGAGCGGCGCCTCGCCTACGTCGCGATCACCCGGGCGCGCCGCAATTGCACGATCCTCCATGCCGCCAATCGGCGCATCTACGGGCAGTGGACGAGTTCGATCCCTTCGCGCTTCATTGCCGAACTGCCCGAAGATCATATCGACAGTGAGACGACCCTGACCGGCGGCGCCTCGCTGTGGCGTGCGCAATGGTCCGAACATGCCGATCCCTTCGCCGACGTCGCCCGCGCCCAACCGGCCCGCACGATGACGCGCGGCCCGGGTTGGCAGCGGGCCGCCGCGCGCGAATTCGAAACAAAGCCGCGCCGGATCGCCGAAACGACGCGCAGCGCAGCCAGCTTCGCCGCCAAGCCGCGCACCGACATCGCCATCGGCGCGCGCGTGTTTCATGAAAAGTTCGGCTACGGCACCGTGGCCGGGCAGGAAGGCAACAAGCTGGAGATCGACTTCGAACAGTCGGGACGCAAGCGCGTCATCGACAGCTTCGTCAAGCTTGCAGGCTGAGGCCGCAGGGACCGGACCGGTCCCTGCCTGCCCTCACCCGCAACCGGCCTTGATCAGGCCAGTGCGGAAACGCGGAGGAATTCGGGAACCGGACCGTTCCAGCCATCGTCGGCCGGCTCGGGCTCGCTGCGGCGCTGGCGACGTTCGCGGCGCGGTTCCTCGGTAGCAGCGCGCGGTTCGCGACGCGGTGCTCGCTCTGCCGGCTCTTCGCGCTCTTCCCTGACCTTCGATGTGCGGCGCGACTTCGGCTTTGCCTCGCGCGGCTCTTCGGCGTCTTCGATCTTGAGGTCGAACAGCGGGATCTTGTGACCGGTCAGCTTCTCGACGCTGTCGATCGCTTCGGCATCTTCGGGGGCCACGAACGTGAAGGCCCGGCCCGAAGCACCGCCACGACCGGTCCGTCCGATACGGTGGACGTAATCGTCGGGGTGCCAGGGCGTGTCGAAGTTGAAGACGTGGCTCACGCCCTTCACGTCGAGGCCGCGGGCCGCAACGTCGGAGGCGACGAGAATGTTCAGGTCGCCCGACTTGAAGCGTTCAAGTTCGGCCAGGCGCGCGGGCTGGTCCATGTCGCCATGGATTTCACCGGCGCCGAAACCGTGCCGCTTAAGGCTCTTGGCCAGTTCGCGCACGGTCGTCTTGCGATTGCAGAAGACGATCGCGGTCGAGACATTGTCGGTCTGCAGCAGGTGGCGCAGAACTTCGCGCTTCTTGCGCGCGTTCACGGCAACCTTGTGCTGAACGATGTTGATATTCGCAGTCGCCGGACGCGCCACTTCGATATACTTCGGGTTCGACAGGAAGCGGTCGGACAGCTTCTTGATCGGCGGCGGCATCGTCGCCGAGAACAGCATCGTCTGGCGATTGGTCGGCAGCTTCGAGCAGATGTTCTCGATATCGGGAATGAAGCCCATGTCGAGCATGCGGTCGGCTTCGTCGATGACGAGCAGCTCGCAGCCGGTCAGCAGGATCTTGCCCCGCTCGAACAGGTCCATCAGGCGGCCCGGAGTCGCGATAAGGACGTCCACGCCCTCTGTCAGCGCCTTGACCTGATCGCCCATCTGCACACCGCCGATAAGCAGCGCCATCTTGAGATCGTGGTTCTTGCCGTACTTCTCGAAGTTCTCGGCAACCTGTGCGGCGAGTTCGCGAGTCGGCTCGAGGATCAGCGAGCGCGGCATCAGCGCGCGGCGGCGGCCATGCGCAAGAATGTCGATCATCGGCAACACGAAGCTGGCTGTCTTGCCGGTGCCGGTCTGGGCGATGCCGATGAGATCCTTCATCATCAGGACTGGCGGAATCGCCTGCGCCTGGATCGGAGTCGGTTCGGTATAGCCCGCGGCTTCCACCGCTTGCAGCAATTCTTCAGACAGGCCGAGATCGGCAAAGTTCATAGGCGAACAAGTTTCCGGAAATACGAGAGTAACAGGTTGCAGGGACGCTTGCGGGATTACCCATCACCACGCGCATCGTTTGTGCAACTGGCCGCGCCCTATGCGTGATCCAGCACAAAAGTCAAGGAAATCCGCGATAGAGCCGCACACAAAGGACTCAGTGATCGACTTCGACCAACTGGCGGATACGGGTGAGCCTGCAATTCATGCCACTGCGCGAAAGCAGCGTATCGCGGTCGATGCACAATTGTCCGTCGGACGTATGCGAAAGGTAGAAGCCGGAATAGAAGTCCCGCGCCCGGCAGGCGCGCTCGAGTTCGGCGCTGACGAGCCGCCTGTCGCGCATGAAGAGGAGCAGGCGATTGTCGCCATCGGGCTGCACGCCTGCAATACCCGCGATCGAGAGACACTTGCCGATCTTGCGCTCGGAAAAGTGCGAACCGATCTCGCCATCGGGCAAGCCGACGAACATGTCCGGCGGCGCCGTGCGCGGACTGCGCGGGCTGATGCGGATCGTCATGCGCTGTTCGATCCGGATCTGCCAGGCATCCTGCGGCTCTACACGCTGGAAGGCCGAGACGGAGAACGGCCAGGCGGGAAGCGCCGCGCGGGCCTCATCGTCGAACGGCGCGGCATCGGATTCGCGCCACGAATAGACCGCCGTGCCATCTTCGCCGGACGTCCAGGCGGCATCGAACCCGCTCTCGTCCGTCGACCGCTCGCTATCGACCAGGCCTGCTGCCGGAAGCAGCGCCATGATCGGATAAAGCATCGCAGTCGCAAGATTCATCGTCGAGCAGGTTCCCTGAACACGGTCATGCCGCTTGTGTAGCCATAGCCCATGAGCTTGAACCACCGCTTAACTCGAAACGAAAGTTCCTCACTCGGCGCAAGGCTAGGCAATGCATCCAAGCAGTTGCAAGGATTGAGGATGAAACGGCCAAATCGCTGTGGCATAGCGCACCCATGACACATGCCGACACATTCTTCGAAGAAGCCCTCGCACTGCTCGGTCCGCGCGGAATTACGCGTGACGCCGATCTCGTTGCCCCTTCGCTGACCGACTGGCGCGGACGCTATACCGGGCGCGCCATCGCCCTCGCCTCGCCCGCAAACACCGCAGAAGTCGCCGCCCTCGTCCAGCTATGCGCGAAGCATGGCGTGCCGATCGTCCCGCAAGGCGGCAACAGCGGCATGTCGGGCGGAGCGACTCCGGACGAATCGGGCACGGCCATCGTCCTCTCGCTGCGGCGCATGAACGCCATCCGCGAGATCGACATCGAAGCCCGCCGCGCCACCTGCGAAGCCGGCGTGGTGCTCCAGACGCTGCACGAAGCGGCGGACGCAAAGGGCATGCGCTTTCCGCTCACTCTTGGCGGCAAGGGCTCTGCGACCGTGGGGGGCCTGATTTCCACCAATGCCGGCGGCTGCCAGGTCCTGCGCCATGGCTCCATGCGCGCGCTCGTTCTCGGGCTCGAAGCGGTCCTCCCCGACGGTCAGGTCTACTCGATGCTGACGCCACTGAAGAAGGACAATCGCGGCTTTGACGTCAAGCAATTGCTGATCGGCTCCGAAGGCACGATGGGTGTCGTTACCGCGGCCACGCTCAAGCTGCTGCCCGCCGTCGCGGACCGCGTGGTGATCTGGGCTGGCTTGCCCACCCTCGGGGATGCGCGCAGGCTGATGCTGTTTTGCGAGGATGCCATGGGCGATGCCCTCGAGGGTTTCGAGGTTCTCCCCCAGGCCTGCCTCGATGCCGTGCTGAACCACCTGCCCGATTCGCGCGCCCCGCTGGAGGGCCGCCACGGCTGGCATGTGCTGATCGAGGTCGTGGCCGATCGCGCTGCGGCGGACACACTGCGCGAGCGCTGCGAAGACATGATGGCCACCGCCTTCGCGCAGGAGCTGGTCGAAGACGCCGTGATGTCCGCCAGCGAAGCCCAGGCCGAAGCCTTCTGGCTCCTGCGCGAATCGATTTCTCCGGCCGAGCGCGAGCGCGGACCGGCGATGCAGCACGACATCTCGGTTCCCGTCGAGAAGATGCCTGAATTCGTCGAGGCGACGGCGCCGATGATCGAAGCGAAATGGCCCGGCACGGAGGCCGTCGCATTCGGGCACTTGGGCGACGGCAACGTGCACTACCACGTCATTGCGCCCAACGTGCAGGACCCGCTTGCCTGGCAGACCGGCCCGGGCAAGGACATCAGCCGCTATGTCCATGATCTCGTAACCGAGTGGGGCGGCTCGATTTCCGCCGAACACGGCATCGGCCAGATGAAGCGCGACGAACTGGCCCGCCTTGGCGATCCGGTCGCGCTTTCGATGCTGCGCGCGGTCAAGCAGGCACTCGACCCGAAGGGCATTCTCAACCCCGGCAAGCTCATCTGAGCCAGCCCGCAGAAAGTCGCCGCCCGCCCGTGCGCAACGCGGGCAGCGCGCTTGCGCGCCTGCAGACCAGCCACTAAAGCGACCTATCCAAAAATCTACCCAGCCTGCGGAGAAGATCGTAATGGCCAGCGCGCCGCAAAATTCTGCCCTGCCCTTGTTCTACAAGGACCTTATCCCGCTCAATTCGCAGCAGCATGCTTCGTGGAAGACGCGCGCAACCGACAAGGCCACCTGGCTGGTCGGGGTGAACTCCGTCCCGCTTACGGTCGAGGAATTCCCGCAGGCCCAGCGCAATTTCCCGATCATCTTCACCACCGGCGACAATCCGGTTCCGCTTGCGCTGATGGGCATGAACGAAGGCGTGAATGTCTTCGTCGACGAAGACGGCAGCGTGAACAGCCCGGTCTATATTCCAGCCTATGTCCGCCGCTACCCCTTCATGCTCGCCAAGCTGCGTCCGGAGAGCGAGGAACTCTCGCTGTGCTTCGACCCGACCAGCGACCTTGTCGGCGAACTCGACGAAGGCCAGGCGCTCTTCGACGGCACCGACCCCGCCGAAGCGACCCAGAACATGCTCAAGTTCTGCGAAAACTTCGAAATCGCCGGCAACAAGACCGCCAACTTCATCGCCGAACTCAAGAAGCACGACCTGCTGATGGACGGCGAGCTGAACATCGAGACCGGCCAGGGCCAGCCGTTCAACTATCGCGGCTTCCAGATGGTCAACGAGGAAAAGCTGCGAGAGATGCGCGGCGACATTCTGCGCCAGTGGAACCAGAACGGCATGCTCCCGCTGATCTACGCACACCTGTTCTCGCTCGAGCTCGTGCGTGACATTTTCGGGCGCCAGATCAGTCAGGGCAAGGGCCCGCTGGCGCTCGCCAACGCCTGAGGCAAAAGCCGATGCGGACGAGAGTTTTGACAAATTTGTCACACTCTCGTCCAATTCGCCACGGTCACGTCGGAAACTCCGTGCAAAGCGATTCCGATTTGTTTTAAAGAACCTCTTGAATCTCGCCTCAGGCCTGCATATTATTGCAATGCCTGATCGGCGCTACCCTCATGGCCCGGTCGGGTTGGTGCACATCGTGCACCTCCTCCCTGAACCTTGGC
>NZ_CCBH010000175.1:0-61187 GCF_001368935.1 Novosphingobium sp. KN65.2 | reverse complement strand
TCGGAGATGATTGCACTCATACCCCCTCCCCGCTTTCAGCAGAAAATATGCAAGGGGTTGGGGTGGCGAGCACCCGGCGTCGGCGGTTCGGTTCCCAAACGCGGAATCGCACAAAAAGGTTGGACAAGAGGCGCGCGGGACTCAGCAGGCGCTCGTCGGTCAAGCCGCTTGGTTGGTCAAAGCCAAGCGCTTGATTAGAAACAAATGCCCCACTCCGTCCCCGGGCACCACTCTTCTCCCCCAAGGGAACGCAAGAGTGGCGCACTGACATAAGCCCCCGATCGATTATCACCCAAGATTGCACGCCTGCTCTGGACCCGCATGTCCGGTGCGCCCGCCCTTGCGAAATGTAATCGTCATTCGCATAGCTGTAAGAATTTGTCGCAATTGCGAAATGCAAGCTTGCGACGTCATCCGAATGAACGGATATCAAGGCCTTCTGATCATCAGACGGTGCTTGTCTTGAAACTTCTCCCCCCTGAGCCGGCGCGTGCCGGGCAGCTTCGACGTGGCATCATTGCAGCGATCACCCTGACGGCCCTTTCTGCCTGTTCCGGTGGAACGTCGCAGGATCGCGGCGCAAGAACGGCCACGGTCGGCTATGTCGTCGCCAGGCCGACCGACGTGCCAGTGGAAGTCGTGCTGGGAGGGCGCACAGTCGCCTACGAGACTTCGGAAGTGCGCCCCCAGGTTTCGGGCGTGATCAAGAAGCGCTATTTCACCGAAGGCAGCTTTGTCCGTGCCGGACAGCCCCTTTTTCAGATCGACCCCAGCCTCTACCGCGCCGCAGTCAACCAGTCCGAGGCCAACCTCGCCAGCGCCCGCGCCTCGGCCGATGCCGCTGCAGTGAAGGCCGAGCGCTACCGGCCGCTCGCCGACATGGAAGCCATCGCCAAGCAGGACTACACCGACGCTCTGGCCCAGGCCCGCGTCGCCAAGGCTGCCGTTGCGCAGAATGCCGCGGCGCTCGATACCGCGCGCATCAACTTGCGCTTCACGACCGTCCCCGCACCGATCAGCGGCCGCATCGGTCGTTCGCTGTTTACGGTCGGCGCCCTTGCCAGCGCGAGTCAGAGCGACCCGCTTGCGGTGATCCAGCGCACCGACCCGATCTTCGTCGACATGAAACAGTCCTCCACGGACCTGACCGCCTTGCGCCAGAAGCTGAGCCGGGGCGGTGCGCGCGCAGGCAGCGCGTCGGTTCGCCTCAAGCTGCAGGACGGAACGGACTATGGGGCAACCGGCACGGTCAAGTTCTCCGAAGTGACGGTCGACGAGGCGACCGGCACCGTGACCATTCGCGCCCAGTTTCCCAATTCCGAAGGCCTGCTGCTGCCGGGCATGTTCGTGAACGCCGTCTTCGACCAGTCCATCGAGCAGAACGCCTACCTCGTGCCGCAAGCCGCAGTGCTGCGCGACTTCGACGGCAGCGCCTACGTCATGGTCGTAGGCAAGGATAACAAGGCGATGCGTCGCAAGGTCACCTCCGGACGCACGAGAGGCCAGTACTCGGTCATCACCGGGGGACTTTCCAGAGGCGACAAGGTCATCGTCGACGGGCTGAACGGTCTCAAGCAGGGAGCTGGGATCAAGCCGGTACCGGCCTCCACCCCGGAAAAGGTTGCTTCGCCCGCCAAGCCTTCCGGCAAGCAAGACTGACCGCGAATGTCCCGGATCTTCATCGACCGCCCGATCTTCGCCTGGGTGCTTGCGATCATCGTGATGCTTGGGGGCATCGGTGCGCTCGCACTCCTGCCCAACGAACAATACCCGGACATCGCGCCGACCGAAGTCAACATCCGCGCCACTTACCCGGGCGCTTCTGCCGAGACCGTCGAGAACAGCGTGACGCAGATCATCGAGCAGCAGCTTACCGGGATCGACGGCCTCCTCTATTTCAGTTCGCAGTCGACCAATCGCGGCCAGGGCACCATCACTGCAGTCTTCAGCAAGGGGACCGATCCGGACATCGCCCAGGTCCAGGTCCAGAACAAGGTGCAGACCGCGCTGTCCCGGCTGCCGCAATCGGTCCAGAACCAGGGCGTAAGGGTCACCAAGTCCAACCCGGACCAGTTGCTGGTTGTCGCGGTCTTTGACGAGACCGACACGCGTTCGAACCAGGACGTTTCCGACTACCTGACCTCCCACATCCAGGACCCGCTATCGCGCATCGAAGGCGTGGGTGACGTTCGCGTCTTCGGATCGCCGCACGCCATGCGCATCTGGCTCGATCCGGCACGGCTTGCCGCGGTCTCGCTCATGCCCAGCGACGTGATTGCCGCAAT
The DNA here is from genome assembly GCF_001368935.1 of Novosphingobium sp. KN65.2. NCBI lineage: Bacteria > Pseudomonadati > Pseudomonadota > Alphaproteobacteria > Sphingomonadales > Sphingomonadaceae > Novosphingobium > Novosphingobium sp. KN65.2. Next base: position 58,902 of record NZ_CCBH010000175.1, on the reverse strand, counting down.
CAGGGCCCAGAACACCGAAGTCGCGGCCGGCGAAGTGGGCGGCCTGCCCTCACCCGACGACCAGGCCATCGATGCCATCGTCACCGCCGGTTCGAGATTGCAGACCCCGGATCAGTTCCGCCGGATCGTCGTCAAGACGAAGACCGACGGCTCGACCGTGACCATCAGCGACGTCGCGAGGGTCGAAATCGGGGCAGAAAACTATTCCTCGGTCACCCGCGTCAACGGGCACCCCGGTGCCGGCATCTCGATTTCGCTGTCGCCCGGCGCCGACGCGCTGCAGACCGCAGAGCGCGTCAAGACGGCGATGACCGCCCTTTCGTCCGATTTGCCCGACGGCATGAACTACATCTACGCCAACGATTCCACGACCTTCATCAAGCTGTCGATCTCGGAAGTGGCGAAGGCCCTGTTCGAAGCTATCGTGCTGGTCGTGCTGGTGATGTTCGTCTTCCTGCAGAGCTGGCGCGCCACGCTCATTCCGGCCATCGCCGTCCCGGTCGTCCTGCTCGGCACCTTCGGGATCTTCTACCTCGCGGGCTTCTCCATCAACACCATGACCCTGTTCGGGCTGGTGCTGGCGATCGGCCTGCTGGTCGACGATGCCATCGTCGTGGTCGAAAACGTCGAGCGGCTCATGGAGGAAAATCCCGGCATGAGCGCACGCGAGGCGACCATCCTGTCGATGCAGGAAATCCAGGTGGCCCTCGTCGCGATTGCGCTGGTACTTTCGGCCGTGTTCCTGCCCATGGCCTTTTTCGGCGGCTCCACCGGCGTGATCTATCGCCAGTTCTCGCTGACGATCATCTCGGCCATGGTGCTCTCGGTGCTGGTCGCGCTGATCCTCAGCCCGGCCCTGACCTCCACTCTGCTCAAGCCCAGGAACGGCGACGACGCGCCGGCCTGGCTGGAAAGGCGCCTGCCCTCATTCGCGCGGTTTCTGGACAAGTTCCACAAGGGCTTCAACCGCACCGTCGAACACGGCACGGAGCGCTACGGCAGGGCCGTCGAGCGCGTCGTCGAGCAGAAATGGCGGTGGCTTGGTATCTTTGCGGTGGTCTGCGTCGCAACTTATGCCCTGTTCATTAGACTCCCCACCGGCTTCCTGCCCAACGAGGACCAGGGCTCGATCTTCGTGCAGTGGCGTCTGCCGGCCGGAACGCCGCGCTCGAAGACGGAGGAGGTACAGGATCAGGTCGAGAAGTATTTCCTCGGCGAGAACAAGGACCTCGTCTCCGGCATGCTCACGATCTCGGGCGGCGGCCTCGGGGCATCGGGCCAGAACACAGGCACCGGGTTCCTCAACCTGATCGACTGGGACGACCGGCCCGGCGACGAGAACACGGCGCAGGCCATCGTCGACCGCACCTCGGCAGCGTTCGGCGGCTTGCGCAATGCACAGGTTTTCGCGCTGGTGCCCGGATCGATCCGCGGTCTCGGGCAGAATTCCGGCTTCACCATGGAACTGCAGAACAATGGCGGGATGAGCCGGACCGATTTCGCCGCCGCGCGCGACAGGCTTCTGGCGCTGGCGAACAGCGATCCCCGCCTCGCCCAGGTTCGCCTCAGCGACTTGCCCGACGTCTCCACGCTCAAGGTCGATACGAACACGCAGGCGCTGAGCGCCTATGGCCTGTCGCAAAACGACGTGAACGCGACCCTGAGCACGGCCTGGGGCGGCGACTACGTCAACGATTTCCTCGACGAGGGTCGCATCAAGAAGGTCTATGTCCAGGGCGACGCGCAGTACCGCTCGCGCCCTGAAGACCTCAGCCAGTGGTTCGTGCGCGGTTCCAACGGGCAGATGGCGCCATTCTCGGCCTTCTCGAAAGTGAGCTGGTCGACTGCCCCCAGCAGCAGTTCGCGCTTCAACGGACTTCAGGCCTACGAGTTCTCGGGCACGCCCGCGCCCGGCGTCAGTTCTGGCACGGCGATGGACGTGATGGAGGAACTGGCCAGCCAGATCCCCGGCACGAGCGTGGCCTGGGCAGGTTCCTCCTACCAGGAGCGGCTCTCCACGGGTCAGGGGCCACTGCTCTACGGCCTTTCGCTGCTGGTCGTGTTCCTCTGCCTTGCCGCACTTTATGAAAGCTGGTCGATCCCGGTCGCGGTGATCCTGGTGATCCCACTCGGCCTGCTGGGAGCGATCGTCTTCGTAACCCTGCGCGGCCTGGAAAACGACGTCTACCTGCAGATTGGCCTGCTCACCACGATGGGCCTTGCCGCGAAGAACGCGATCCTCATGATCGAGTTCGCCGAGCAGGCCGAACGGCAAGGCAAGCGCGTGATCGACGCCGCCCTCGAAGCGGCGCGGATTCGCCTGCGTCCGATCCTGATGACGAGCTTCGCCTTCATCTTCGGCGTGCTGCCGCTGGCACTGGCGACGGGTGCCGGCGCGAACAGCCGCGTGGCCATCGGCACCGCCGTCGTCGGCGGGATGCTGACCGCAACGATCCTGGCGATCTTCTACATCCCGCTGTTCTTCGTCCTTGTCCGGCGCGGCGTTCGCGACGGCCTGGCGGCAGCCCGGCGCAAGCTTGCCGAGCGACGCTCAGAAGCGGGAGAAGGCGCATGATGCTCTCCTCCAGGGCACGCCTTGCCATCTTGCTCCCGGCCATGGCGCTGGGGGCCTGCTCGATGGCCCCGAAGTATGTCCAGCCCGACGCACCGGTGCCGGCTTCCTGGCCTGCGGGCGACGCATACCTTACGCAAAGCGAGGCTGCGCTTCCCCTCGTCTCCTACACCGGGATCTTTCGCGACGAGCGACTGCAGGCGCTGATCCGGCAGGCACTGGCCAACAACCGCGACTTGCGCGTGGCCGCCGCCAATGTCGCGGCCGCCCGTGCGCAAGTGCGTGTCGTGCGTTCAGATCAGTTCCCAGAACTCGGCGTGAGCGGCTCTGCGACTTATGCCGATCGTCAGGGCAGCAGCGGCGACGGCTGGTCCTATTCGGCGCAGGGCGGCGTCTCCAGCTTCGAACTGGACCTGTTCGGCAAGCTCGCCAATGCCACCGAAGCGCAGCGCAATGCGGCGCTGTCGACGGAATCGGCGGCACGGACCGTCCGGCTCGGCCTCGTCGCGGATCTTGCCCGCGCGTGGTCCACGTATGCGGCGGACAAGGACCTGCTGCGTATCGCACAGGAAACTGCAGCCAATGCTCAGCGCAGCGTGGAACTGACCGGTGCCCTGCTGAAGGCGGGCGTCGCTCCGCGCACGGATCTGCGGCAGGCCCAGCAGGTCCTCGAGACCGCGCGCGGGGACCTCGCTTCGCAGCAGACGGCGCTGGCGCAGGACATCAACGCCATCCGCCTGCTGGTCGGCGCCGACATCGACCGGACCATGCTTCCCGACACCATCGACCAGGTGAACGATAGTCTGGCCGTCCTGCCCGCCGGGACGAGTTCGCAAGTCCTGCTTCGTCGCCCCGACGTCATCGGTGCGGAATACGACCTGCGCGCCGCCAATGCCGACATCGGCGTGGCCCGCGCCCAGCTCTTTCCCTCGATCTCGCTGACCGGCCTGCTGGGATTTGCCAGCAAGTCGCTGTCGTCGCTGTTTACCGACGGGGCCTTTTCGGCGACCGGCGGCGGGAATGCCGGCTGGTCGATCTTCAACGCTGGCGGCAAGGGCGCGAACGTCGATGTCGCCAAGGCCCGGCGCGACGCAGCCCTCGCCACTTACGAAAAGACGATCCAGACCGCCTTCAGCGAAGTGGCCGACGCCCTGGCCGATCAGGGTACGCTGTCCGAGCGCCTGCGCTCTGCCCGGGCATTTACCGAGGCCGCCAACGATACGGCGAAATTGACCGAGGCCCGCTACAGACAGGGCATCGACAGTTATCTCGACAACCTCGATGCCCAGCGTAGCCTCTATTCGGCGCGCAAGGCCGAAGTGGCTGTTCGGCTTGCCGTCGCTTCGAACCGGATCACGCTCTACCGCGTGCTGGGCGGCGACCAGGCAAGCGACGCTGCCGCTTCCGACTAGACGGGCACCTCTCGCGAACCGGACGAAGGACCGACAAGGTATCGCGCCGTCGAAAACTCGGCGAGCGAGCTTGACCTTGCGCCTTGCCGAAGCTCACCCTTGCACTGCGCGATTGTGTCAGTTCCACAAGGGGCGGCGCAGGGTGCGGGATCGAAGGGAACGGCAAGGAGCGGACGTGGCGACTGAAGCTGAAAAGACATCCGCGGACATTTCCAAGAATCCTTTCAGCGGCGAGAATATCGAACCCCGCCGCCAGATCGCCTTGAACTTGACCGTCATTGCCCGGCTCTTGCGCAACAATTTCGATCGCAAGGTCGCAACGCTCAACGTCACCCGATCGCAATGGACCCTGATCGCTGTCGTTTCCCGCAATCCCGGTGCCACGCAGCGGGTGATCGCCGAGCACCTGGAAATGTCGGAAGCCTCGGCGGGGCGCCTCATCGACAGGCTTTGCGCCGAGGGCCTGCTGATCCGGCGCGACCGCAAGGATGACCGCAGAGCCCGTGCCATCTACCTGACCGAAGCGGCCACCCCCTTGCTCGAACAGCTCCACCAGATCGCCACGGCCAGTGAAGACCGCATGTTCAGCCACTTCTCCGTCGAGGAGATCGATCAGCTCCAGGATTTCATGGCGCGCATCTACGAGAACGTCAGCCGCGGCTGAGACATACGGTGCGCGCTAACCTCTCCGCGGAGCGCGCACTCTTCTTCGCATCCGCCAAAAGCTCTCCCGCCCCCTGACTTTTGCGCCGAAAAGCACTACATTCAGCCGAAAGCAGATAAAGATGCGGTGAGGATGTCGAGACCATGGTCGAGACCCGGCTGACAGTTGCTGCGCTATGTTCCGAGCCTGCTCATCAGGCCCGCCTCCTTTGGCGCGTACCGCCATCGTGCGCGCATTCCCCGATCTTTCGCCCACCCCGCCGTAACGGTCCCAAAGGCTGAGTAGATCAGATGAACATCGCACTCCTTCTCGAACGCGCGGCCGCATCCGCACCCGACCAAATCGGACTGGTCTGCAACGAGCGATCGTGGCGTTACGGAGACCTGCTCGATGCCGCGCGCGGCGCCTTCGAACTGATACAGGAGAGCGAAGCCGAGGCCGTCGCAATCATCGACGAGAACAACGAAGCCGCCGTCTTTGCGATGTTCGGCGCAGCCCTGGCAGGCGTGCCGTATTGCCCGCTCGACTGCGCACTGCCCGACGAGGTGCTGACCGCCGAACTGGAACGGCTCGTTCCCGCAATCGTCGTCGGCGACGAGGAACGCGCTACGCGCATTGCCGGTGCGCAGGGACACATGATCCTCTCGCGCGAAGAATTCAGCCTCAAGGCGCAAGAGACTGTACCTGCCGACGATGCCCGCGAATACGATCCCGGCGAAGGCGTCGCGATCGAGATTTTCCAGCATGTCACCAACGGATCGCCCAAGGCGGAGATCTTCCGCCACGCCGAATTGCTGGAACATGTCTCCCGTGCACCGGCCACGCTCGCTTCTGACGAGCCGGGCGTCACCTTACTGGCTGTGCCTCCCCATGACGGTGCTGGCATTCTTGCCTTGCTCTGCTCCGTTCAGGCGCATCGCAAGGTGATCCTGCTGCCCGCCATTACCACCGAGAGATGGTTTGCCTTGGTGGAAACCCAGAGGGTTTCTCAGGCACTGGTGGTTCCGCCCCTGCTGGCGCGCATTGTCGAGGAGATGGAAGCGGGAATGGCGCGGGATCTCTCGACCCTGCGCGGCATCGCCTGCGCCGGAGCCGAGATCCCCCTGGAGATCATGCGAAGAGCACTTGAGCTGTTTCCCTCGACAGATTTCACCAGCGCCTGGGGCCGCGCAGGGCCACGCGACACGATCACCGTCCTTGCGCACGACTCGCTTGCCGGAGTCGAAGCAAAGCTGGCGCATTCCGAAGGGCCAATGCCCCGTTTCGACATCCGACCGAGCTGACTGGCGCAAGCGGTTCTCCGCCGAACCAACAGGCGTTCAATCCTCGTCGTGAGCCGATGCGATCGGCTTGCCGCTAAGGTTCAGGCGGATTTTCTCGAGAGTTTCGAACAACTGGGCCTGTTCGGCATCCGAAACACCGGCGAGGGCCAGGTCGGAAATTTCAACCGAAAGCGGTTCAAGCTGCCCGACAAGTCCCTGCCCGCGTTCCGTCAGGAACAGGCGCCAGGCCCGGCGATCGGTGGGATCGGCGCGGCGCTCAACCAGCCCTGCATCCTGCATGCGGTCAATCATGCGACCGGCAGTAATCGGCTCAACTTCGAGGATCTCGGCCAGTTCGCCCTGCTTGATGCCTTCATGGCGTCGCAAGACGTAGATGACCTGCCACTGGGGGCGCGTGATGCCGATTTCCCGCGCGCGCTGGTCGAATCTGCGACGCATCAGCCGCGCGACCTGCCCCAGAAGTGTGCCGAGCCTTCGTTCCATGGCCGAAAACTTAGTAGGCTTGCTTATTATTGACCAGTGCAAATATTGCGTCGGTCAGTGCACGATGCAAATGCCTTGCGGGGATCCAGCTGCAATGCCGGATCACCGCAAGCACCTGAATCAAAGGAAGGCTTTCACTTCGCGCAGGACCATCTCGGCATGTTCCTTACGGCAGATCAGCAGGTCGGGCATGTAGACGTCCTGCTGGTTATAGACGAGCGGGTTGCCGTCGATGCGCGACACATGCAGGCCCCAGCCAAGCGCGACCGCAGCAGGCGCGCAGCTGTCCCACTCGTACTGACCGCCCGAGTGCAGATAGATATCCGCTTCGCCGCGCAGGATCGCCATGGCCTTGGCACCGGCAGAGCCCATGGGCACGAGTTCGCCGCCAATTGCCTCGCACACGCCGGTGGCCTCCTTGGCCGGACGGGTGCGGCTTACCACCATGCGCAGCTTTTCCGGTGCAGCGGGAAGTTCACCCGGCTGATCCGACCGCAGGACCTCGCCAAGCCCGGGCAGCGCAACCGCGCCCAAGACCGGCACGCCATTTACCGCCAAGCCGACGTGGACGGCCCAGTCGGCACGCTCCTCGCCATATTCGCGGGTACCGTCGACCGGATCGACGATCCAGACGCGCTCCTTCGAGAGGCGTTCGGCGTTGTCCTTTTCCTCCTCCGAAAGCAGTCCGTCATCCACGCGCTGCTGGCGCAGCGCGTGGACGAGGAACTGGTTCGCCGTCTGGTCCCCCGCCTTGCCGAGCGACTTGCCCTCGAACATGCCGGATTCGCGCACCTCGATGAGGATCTTGCCGGCGACCCCGGCAAGATGTGCGGCAAGATCGCCGTCGGTCATCATCATCATGCGTCTCCCAGGAGCGTGTCGACGATCAGGTTCGCCGCCTCTTCAGGCGACATCTTCGTCGTGTCGATCCGGATTTCCGGGCTGCGCGGGGCTTCGTAGGGGCTGTCGATGCCGGTGAAGTTCTTCAGCTCACCGGAACGCGCCTTCTTGTAGAGGCCCTTGACGTCGCGGGCTTCGGCTACCTTGAGCGGCGTGTCGATGAAGACCTCGAAGAATTCGCCGTCGGGCAGCATCGAACGCACCATTTCGCGATCCGCCTGGAAGGGCGAGATGAACGCGGTGATGACGATCAGGCCGGCGTCCGCCATCAGCTTCGAGACTTCGCCGACACGGCGGATGTTCTCGATGCGGTCGCTTTCGGTAAAGCCAAGGTCCTTGTTCAAGCCGTGGCGCACGTTGTCGCCATCGAGCAGGAAGGTGTGCCGGTTCATCCGGTGCAGCTTCTTCTCGACCATGTTGGCGATGGTCGACTTGCCCGAACCGGAAAGACCGGTAAACCAGAGCACTGCCGGCGTCTGGTTCTTGAGCGCGGCATGCTGCTTGCGACCGATGTCGAGCGCCTGCCAGTGCACGTTCTGCGAACGGCGCAACGAGAAGTTGATCATGCCCGCCGCAACCGTGGCGTTGGTCATCTTGTCGACGAGGATGAACCCGCCCAGCGCCCGGTTGTCCGCATAGGGCTCGAACACGACCTGCTTGTCGGTCGTGATTTCGGCCACGCCGATCTCGTTCAGTTCAAGCGTCTTGGCCGCCATGTGCTCCATGGTGTTGACGTTGACCGTGTACTTGGGCTCCTGAACCGTGACCGATACGGTCTGCGTGGCAAGCTTGAGCCAGTAGGCCCGGCCCGGCACAAGTGCCTCGTCTGCCATCCACACGATGGTGGATTCGAACTGGTCGGCCGTCTGCGGCGGATTGTCGGCGACCGAGATCACCGAACCGCGCGAACAGTCGATCTCGTCCTCGAAGCAGACGGTGACGGACTCGCCGGCCACTGCCTCTTCGATGTCGCCGTCGAAAGTGACGACCTTGCTGACGGTGCTGGTCTTGCCCGAAGGCAGGACACGGATCTTGTCGCCCGGCTTGACCGCACCGGTGGCGATGAGACCGGAGAACCCGCGGAAGTCGAGGTTCGGGCGGTTGACCCACTGCACCGGCATGCGGAACGGCTTGTCAGCGTCGACCGAGCTGATGACCTCGACGGTCTCGAGATGCTCGACGAGCGTCGGGCCCTTGTACCAGGGCGTGTTCGCCGAAAGCGTCGTGATGTTGTCGCCCTTGAAGCCCGAAATCGGCATGGCCGTGAAGCTCTCTATGCCGATCGAGTTGGCGAACCCAGTGTAGTCGGCGACGATCTTGTCGAAGACTTCCTGGCTATAATCGACGAGGTCCATCTTGTTGACGGCCAGGACGATGTTCTTGATGCCGATCAGGTGGCACAGGTACGAGTGACGGCGCGTCTGCACCAGCACGCCCTTACGCGCGTCGATCAGGATCACCGCGAGGTCGGCGGTCGAGGCGCCGGTCACCATGTTGCGGGTGTACTGTTCGTGGCCCGGGCAGTCAGCGACGATGAACTTGCGCTTCTCGGTGTTGAAGAAGCGATAGGCGACGTCGATGGTGATGCCCTGTTCGCGCTCGGCGGCGAGACCGTCGACCAGCAGCGCGAAGTCGATTTCCTGCCCCTGCGTACCGACCTTCTTCGAATCCGAAGTCAGCGCGTCGAGCTGGTCCTCGAAGATCATCTTCGAATCGTAGAGCAGACGCCCGATCAGCGTGGACTTGCCGTCATCGACGCTGCCGCAGGTGATGAAACGCAGCATCGTCTTGTGCTCATGCTGCTCGAGGTAGGCGTCGATGTCCTGCGCGATCAGCTCGTCAACGACGTACACCGGCTCGTTCCGGGTCTTGGTGTCGGTCATCAGAAGTACCCCTGCTGCTTCTTGACTTCCATGCCGGCACCGCCGGCATCCTTGTCGATGGCGCGGCCCTGCCGCTCGGACGTGGTGGTGAGCAGCGTTTCCTGGATCACCTCGGGGAGCGTCTTCGCCTCGCTCTCGACAGCACCGGTCAGCGGGTAGCAGCCCAGCGTGCGGAAGCGGATCGAGCGCATGACCGGCTCTTCGCCGGGCTTCAGCGGGAAGCGTTCATCGTCGACCATCAGCAGCATGCCGTCGCGCTCAACGGTCGGGCGCTTTTCGGCGAAGTAGAGCGGAACGATCGGAATGTCGTTCAGGTGGATGTACTGCCACACGTCGAGCTCGGTCCAGTTCGAGATCGGGAAGACACGGATCGATTCCCCGCGCGCCTTCTTGGCATTGTAGAGGTTCCACAGCTCGGGCCGCTGGTTCTTCGGGTCCCAGCCATGCGAGGATGTGCGGAACGAGAAGATGCGCTCCTTGGCGCGGCTCTTTTCCTCGTCCCGGCGCGCACCGCCGAATGCGGCGTCGAAACCGTACTTGTCGAGCGCCTGCTTGAGCCCCTCGGTCTTCCACATGTCGGTATGGAGCGAACCGTGATCGAAGGGGTTGATGCCCTTCTCCTGCGCTTCGGGGTTCTGGTAGACGAGCAGATCCATGCCCGAGAGTTCGGCCATCTTGTCGCGCAGCTCGTACATCGCCCTGAACTTCCAGGTCGTGTCGACGTGGAGTAGCGGGAACGGCGGCGGCGAGGGATAGAAAGCCTTGCGCGCAAGGTGCAGCATGACGGCGCTGTCCTTGCCGACCGAGTAGAGCATCACCGGCCTTTCGGCTTCGGCAACGACTTCCCGGATGATGTGGATGCTCTCGGCCTCCAGCCTCTCGAGGTGGGTCAGTGTCTTCATCTCAATCCCTTCGCGTGGGCTTCGGCGGGGATCGGCACGGCCGTCGCCCGTCTGTCGCGCATGTCATTGCAGGGATGACATTTGCGCGAACCTCCCATATGGGAGGGTATGGCTCTGACCAGCACCGACGAAACCGATCTGATCCTCCCCCTGTTCACGGGAATGCGCGAGAATCCGCGCTTCGCGACGTTCCTCGAGCGCCTGCGCCGCAGGACGGATGCAAACCATATCGGACTCATCCATCGCACTCACGATTGGGCCGGGAAGCGTGAGGCCACCTATTTCGCCGGGGAGGACCTGCGCCGCCGCGCAGTCGAGACCGGCAGTCCCGATCCATTCGAGACCGACCACGCGCTGTTCGAACAACTGCGGCCAAACCGGGTGTACAGCCTCTCCGAACTCGTCGAACACGACCCTGTCGCCCGAGCCGCCCGGGCACGCAGAATGGCGAACCTGGGCCTTGCCGACGAGCGCATCGTGCGCATCACAGATGGCGAGACCTTCACAGCGTGGCTCATGCTGGCCCGGAGCAAACCCTGCTCCGCCGCCGACAGCGCCCTGCTCTCCAACCTCGCTCCTTATGTCGCAATCGCGCTGGGCAATCTGGTGGCCGCCGAACGCGACCGCCTGCTTGCCCGGATCAATTCCCTGAGCCTCACCCGCGCCGGTCGGGGCTGGATGACCTTCGACCGCGAGCAACGCCTGACTGCCATCGATCCCGAGACCGCGTCCTACTGGGAAAGGCATTGCGGCGGCGAACCGCGCATCGGCGAACGGCTGCGCGCACTGGACAAGGGCGCGGAACGCGAGCTGGCGATGGCTATCACCGATCTGTCAGACAATCCGCAGCATCCGGCGCACCCCGTCCTGCTGCGCCGGGGCCCCCGGATGGAAGCGCTGTTGATGGCCATGGACGGAGGGAGCGAGCAGCCCGGAGATATTCTGGCGCTCGTCCCTCTCCCGCACGATTCGCCGACACAGGGCGCGACGCGGCTTTCACAGGTTCACGATCTGCCCCCGCGCGAAGCCGAGCTTGCCATGGCACTGGCCGGTGGACACTCCATCGCCGAAAGCGCCGAGCGCATGGGCCTTACGCTGGAGACCGCGCGGAACTATTCGAAGCGGCTCTACGCCAAGCTGGGCGTGCGCGGTCAGGCCGAACTGGTACGCCTCGTCTACGAGAGTACCGCGGTCCTCGCCTGACCGCGAGGTATCACGGCATCGCGGCGGCAATCGCCTCGTTGAAAGCCTTTACCGCGGCCACCTCGTCGCCGTTCCAGACCGCCCCCGACACGGCAAGGAAATCCGCCCCTGCCGCAACGAGCGATCCGCAATTTTCAGGCGTGATGCCGCCGATAGCAACACAGGGGATCTCGAAGATACGCTGCCACCATTCGAGCAGGTCGAGGCCCGCCTTGTGCTTCACGTCCTTGGTGGTGGTGGGAAAATAGGCGCCGAAGGCCACGTAGTCGGCCCCGGCATCGCCCGCTTCCATGGCGAGGTGGCGACTGTCGTGACAGGTCACGCCGATCTGCGCATCGCGGCCCAACGCCTTGCGGGCCTCCTCGACGGTACCGTCTTCCTGTCCGAGATGCACGCCGTCCGCGCCCAGGCGCTTGGCGAGGCTGATCGAATCGTTGACGATGAAGGCGACATCCCGCTCGGCGCAGATTGCCTGGAGCGGCTCGGCAAGCCGCGCGGCCTCGTGCTGGTCAATGTCCTTCACGCGAAACTGGAAGGCCGCGACCGGCCCCGCGTCGAGCGCGCGGGCAAGGCGCTCGGGAAAGTCCCCGTCCACCTTGAGCGGAGAGATCAGGTAGAGCAGCGTCGGCTCGCGCGCGATTTCGTCCTGGTCGGCTTGGTCGGTGTCGATTTGATCGGTCATGGCAGCCCTCTAGCCCTGCACGCGCCTTGCGCCAAGCATTCCGGAGCGGTTCATCTGCCGCATGTTGTGATCGCACCCATGATCGCAAGACAATCCTATCTTCTGCTCACCAGTCTGGCGGCAGGCTTCGCCCTTGCCGGGTGCACCATCATTCCTCCGGCAGAGCCACAGTCCGCCCCGCTGCCACCACAGGAACAGACGAACGACGCCCCCACGGGCGAACAGGCTCCCCTCACGTACGCAGCCCTTGGCCAGAGCGTCGATGTCGACGGTCCGCGCGTCATGCCGCTGGAGGTCCTCGAAGACAGCCGCTGCCCGATGAACGCCCGCTGCGTCTGGGCCGGACAAGTCCGCCTGCGCATCCGGATCGATCTGGGCTCCGGCAGCACCACCCGCGAGATCGCCTCCGGCAAGCCGCTTCAGGTGGCCGACGGCAGCCTGGAACTCGTCGAAGTACGACCAGACCGGGTGGCCGGAGGCGAAAGCGGCGGCGTGATCGATCCGGGCACCTATCGCTTCGGCTTCCGCTTCATGGGCGGGCTCTAGGCGGCAGCGTCGATCGCGCACTCTGTGCAGCCATGCCAGCCCAGCCCGCGACAGGTCTCGTAGCCGGGAGTCAGGCCATAGGCGACGATCCTGCCGTCCTTGCTGTCACAGCCCCACTCTGCCTCGGGCTTGAGCGGATAGGTCTTGCCGAATGCACCCGGCTCGGTCGATGCGATGACCCGGTAGCGGGAATCGGGCAGCATGACCCTGGAATGCTTGCGCACTTCCAGCGAAAGAGAAATGCCCCCTACGATAGACCGTGCCGGAACCAGTCCTCGCGCGACACATCGGCACCGATGACGCCGCGGTAGCGCTCGGGCCGGCCATTGGCGATGACATTGCCGGAACGATCGGCAATCGAGAGATCGAGATAGACGGTGCAGGACCACAGGATCGTGGCGAGCCGGGATGTGGCATGGGCAACGGCTTCGTCACTGGGCTGCTCGGCCACACTGACCAAGGCACTGTCGGTCGCCCACCAGCGTACATCGCAGGAGCGTTCGTAGAAGTTACGGTCCATGATCTCCACGGCATTGCGCGCCATGTCGGCATAGCGGCTGGGAGCACGAAAAAAGGCGGCGCCCGCTCGGGCACCGCCTTTCCGCAAGCCGGTAAGATCAGACCGGTCAGGCCGCCGCAGCGGCGCCAGCCTTCTGGGTCGAACCCTTGTAGATCTCGTCTATCGCAGCGCCGAGCGAGGCGTCGAATTCCTCGTCGCTCATCTGCGCACGCAGGTCCTGCAGCAGCGCGCGGCTGAAGCTGGCGATGATGCCCTTGTTCTTGGCAAGCTCGACGCAGGCCTCGGGACGCTCGTAGCCGCCCGAAAGCGCAACAACGCGCAGCACCTTGGGATGTTCGACGAGAGCGTCGAACGTGCCCGGGACGACCGGCAGCGAAAGCTTGAGCATGACCTGCTGGCCTTCCGGCAGCGCGTCGAGGTTCTTGAGGATCTCGGCGAGCAGGAGCTTGTCGCACTCGGCGCGCGTCTCGCTCTTGATGTTCACCTCGGGCTCGATGATCGGCATCATGCCGTGCGAGAGGACCTGCTGGCCGATTTCGAACTGCTGCTTGACCACGGCGGCGATGCCTTCGGCGTTCGCCGAATTGATCACCGAACGCTCCTTGGTGCCGAACACGCCCAGCGCCCTGGAACGTTCCAGCAGCGCGTCGAGCGTCGGCATCGGCTTCATCAGCTGCACGCCGTTGGCTTCGTCCTCGAGACCCTTGTCGATCTTGATGAAGGGCACGATGCCCTTGTTGATCAGCGCGGTCGGAGTGGGAACGCCGTCAACCTGGCCGTCCATGGTGCGCTCGAACAGGATCGCGCCGATGACCTTGTCGCCGGTGAAGGCAGGAGAAGAGATGATGCGGCTGCGCATTTGATGGATCAGACCGAACATTTCCTCTTCGGTCGACCAGGCGCCTTCCTCGATGCCGTAGCCCTTGAGGGCCTTCGGCGTGGAGCCGCCGCTCTGGTCGAGCGCGGCTATGAAACCGTCTCCATCGGCCATCTTGGCCGTCATCTGTGAAACTTGCATGGTTCTCCTCCTGGTTGTCTCACGTGTTGATAATCGGGGCTATCTGCGGGGGTGCTGGCGCGCAACCTCGGCAAAGGGCTTAATCCGCTCAAGCGCCTTTGCCTCGCGAGGTGCGGTTCGCGCTCAGGCCTCCAGCACGGCGACGCCGGGCAGTTCCTTGCCTTCCATCCATTCGAGGAAAGCGCCGCCGGCCGTCGAGATATACGAGAAGTCCTGCGCCACGCCCGCGTGGTTGAGCGCAGCAACGGTATCGCCGCCACCGGCCACCGAGATCAGCGAACCCTCCACGGTCAGGGCCGCGGCCGTGCGTGCGAGGGCGACCGTCGCCGCATCGAAAGGCACAGTTTCGAAGGCACCCATGGGACCGTTCCAGACGAGCGTGCGGCAGGTCTTGAGGACATCGCCAAGCGCCTCGACTGCAAGCGGGCCGACGTCGAGGATCATCTCGTCGGCAGCAACCTCGTGGACGTTGCAGGTGCGCAGCGACGGCGGGTTGGCCGCGAATTCCTTCGACACGACCACCTCGTAGGGCAGATGCACGGTGCAGCCGGATTTGTCAGCGGCTTCGAGGATCTCGTTGGCGGTGCCGGTCAGGTCATGCTCGCAAAGCGACTTGCCAACATCGACGCCCTTGGCGGCGAGAAAGGTGTTGGCCATGCCGCCGCCGATGATCAGGTGATCGACCTGGCTCACAAGGTGCTTGAGCACATCGAGCTTGGACGAGACCTTGGCGCCGCCGACAACGGCCGCCACCGGCTTTTCCGGTGCCCCGAGCGCCTTGTCGAGCGCTTCAAGCTCGGCCTGCATCGATCGGCCCGCATAAGCCGGCAGGACGCGGGCCAGGCCCTCGGTCGTCGCATGCGCACGGTGCGCGGCAGAGAATGCGTCGTTGACGTAGAAGTCGCCGTTCTCGGCAATCGCCTTGACGAAATCTGGGTCGTTCTTTTCCTCGCCCTTCCAGAAGCGCGTATTCTCGAGGATCGCAATGTCGCCGGGACGCAGGATGTCGACCGACTGCGCAACTACAGGACCGGTGACTTCGGGCACGAACATGACTTCCGTGCCCAGAACCTTCTCGACCGCGCCGACCACCATCGAGAGCGACAGGGTAGAGGAGCGTTCCCCCTTCGGACGGCCGAAATGGGCCAGCAGCAGGACCTTGGCCCCCTTCCCGGCCAGTTCCAGAATCGTCGGAGCAGCCGCGCGAATGCGGGTCTCGTCGGTTACCGCGCCGCCCTGCATCGGCAGGTTGAGGTCGACGCGCACCAGCGCCACCTTGCCGTTCACGTCGCCCAGGTCATCAAGGGTCTTGAAAGCGCTCATTGCTCGATCCTTACTTCGTTTCCGACGGCGATTTCGCCATCGTCCAGCACCCGGCCCAGCACGCCGCCACGCCAGTCCGGCGCCAGCGCGGCCATCAGCCCGGGCTTGATTTCATCCATGCGGCTGCATGGATCGCATTCCATGGTTATCTCGATGCGGCAGTTCGGCCCGATCACGATCACCGCACCCGCTTCTCGCGGCAGGCGAAGGCCCGAGACGCACAGGTTCCCCCGCCGGGCATGCCACGGCAGGAGCGCATCTTCGGAAATGTGCAGATCGTGCAGCGCTGCGTGCCAGCTCTCAAGCTCGATCAACGAGACCTGCCGGCGCGGCTGCCGCTTGCGCCCGTCCGGGCCCTGACGCACGACGCCGCGAAAGTCCCCTTGGACTCCCGCGGCGGCAGTGACGGCGACGGACGGTAATTCCTCCATGGCACCACGCGATCGCGAACGCCGCGCTATGCCAAGGAGTGTGCCCGTCGCCGGATTCACTTTCAGAGGAACTTCGCCATCGCACCCGCAGTGTCGAGCATGCGGTTCGAGAAGCCCCACTCGTTGTCGTACCAGGATACGACGCGCACGAACTTGCCTTCCATGACGGCCGTTTCGAGGCTGTCGACGGTCGAGCTCGCCGGGTAGTGGTTGAAGTCCGAGGAGACCAGCGGCTGATCGGTGTAGGCCAGAACGCCCTTCATCGCGCCTTCCGACGCAGCCTTGAGCGCGGCGTTGATCTCTTCCTTGGTGGTTTCGCGCTTCGGCACGAAGCACAGATCGACCAGGCTGACGTTCGGGGTCGGCACGCGGACCGAAGAACCGTCCAGCTTGCCCTTGAGTTCCGGCAGCACGAGGCCGACCGCACGGGCAGCGCCGGTGGTGGTCGGGATCATGTTGGCGGCACCGGCGCGGGCGCGGCGCAGATCGCTGTGGATCTGGTCGAGCATGCGCTGGTCGTTGGTGTAGCTGTGGATCGTGGTCATGAAGCCATGCTCGATGCCGACGGTGTCGTTGAGCACCTTGGCAACCGGGGCGAGGCAGTTCGTGGTGCACGAAGCGTTCGACACGATGATGTGATCAGCGGTCAGCGTCTCGTGGTTCACGCCGAAGACGACGGTGTTGTCGACGCCGGTGGCCGGAGCCGAGATCAGAACGCGCTTGGCGCCCGCGTCGAGGTGCGGCTGCGAAGCTTCCTTAGACTGGAAGAAGCCAGTGCACTCGAGAACGATATCGATGCCCAGTGCCTTGTGCGGCAGCTTGCCCGGCTCACGCTCGGCAGTGACGACGATGTCCTTGCCGTTGACGGTGATCTTGCCTTCGCCGGCCTCCACGGTGCCGGGGAAGCGGCCGTGGGTGCTGTCATAGGCAAAGAGGAGAGCGTTCGACTTGGTGTCGGCCAGGTCGTTGATCGAAACGAGGTCGAGACCGCAGTCCGGGCGCTCGAGAATAGCCCGGGCGACAAGGCGTCCGATACGTCCGAAACCGTTGATAGCAACCTTGGTCGCCATAAAATTCTCCTCCTTTAGGCGCTTAGCTTATCAAGAATCTTGGGCACGATGGATTCGGCGGTGAAGCCGAAGCGTGCAAACAGGTCCTTTGCCGGCGCGGACGCGCCGAACCGGTCGATGCCGATGTTGAGACCGCCGTTGCGGCTTGCAGCGGTATAGCGCTCCCAGCCCAGGGTCGAACCGGCCTCGATCGAGACACGCAGGATCGACGGATCGTGCGGAAGCACTTCGTGCTTGTACGCTTCATCCTGCGCTTCGAACAGCTCCATGCAGGGCATCGAGACGACATCGGCGCCGATATCCTGCGTTTCCAGCTGCTCTGCGACCTTTACCGCCAGTTCCACTTCGGAACCGCTGGCGACCAGGATCACCTTGCGATCGGCCGAAGCATGCCGAAGCGTGTAGGCGCCGCGCGCGGAGAGCATGTCACCGCTCTTGCGAAGCTGCGGCAGGTTCTGGCGGGTCAGCGCGAGAACCGAAGGCGTGTCCTTGGACTGCAGCGCGATGTTCCAGCACTCGGCCGTCTCGATCACGTCCGCAGGGCGGAACACATAGAGGTTCGGGATCAGGCGCAGGCTCATGACCTGCTCGATCGGCTGGTGGGTCGGGCCGTCCTCGCCCAGACCGATGGAATCGTGGGTCAGGACGTAGATCGCGCGGGTCTGCTGCAGCGCCGAGAGGCGGATCGCATTGCGGCAGTAGTCCGAGAAGATCAGGAAGGTGCCGCCGTAGGGAATGACGCCGCCGTGCAGCGCCATGCCGTTCATCGCCGCGGCCATGCCGAATTCACGGATGCCGTAATAGACGTAGCGACCGGCGTAGTTGTCCGGTGTGAACGGCTCCTGGCACTTGGCCTTGGTGTTGTTCGAGCCGGTAAGGTCGGCCGAACCGCCGACCATCTCCGGCACTACCGGCGCCAGTACGTTGAGGCAGTTTTCCGAAGCCTTGCGGGTGGCAACGGTGGTGTCTCCGTCGAGCCAGCCAGCGAAAGTCTTCGCGGCCTCGTCGCCTTCCGGCAGGTCGCCGGCCATGCGGCGGCTGAATTCGGCAGCGTCGGCACTGGCAGCCAGACGGCCTTCCCACTCAGCACGGGCCTTGGCGCCGGCTTCGCCCAGCGAACGCCAGTCGGCAAGGATTTCGGCCGGGATCTCGAAGGGAGCTGCCGTCCAGCCCAGGTATTCGCGCGCAGCGGCGACTTCATCGGGGCCGAGCGCGGCGCCGTGGACGTCGTGGCTACCCTGCTTGTTGGGCGCTCCCTTGCCGATCACCGTCTTACAGGCCACGAGCGAAGGCTTGTCCGAGGCAGCGGCTTGGGCCAGCGCACGCTCGATGTCGGCGAAATCGTGACCGTCGCACGAGAAGACGTCCCAGCCGGTGGCGCGGAAGCGCGCGGGGATGTCCTCACTCGTCGACAGCGAGGTATCGCCGTCGATGGTGATGTTGTTGTCGTCCCACAGAACCTTGAGGCGGCCCAGCTTGAGGTTGCCGGCAAGGCCGATCGCCTCGTGGTTGATGCCTTCCATGAGGCAGCCGTCGCCAGCGATGACCCAGGTCTTGTGGTCGACGAGGCCGTCACCGAAAGTGCCGTTGAGCTGACGCTCGGCCATCGCCATGCCAACCGCCATCGCAAGGCCCTGGCCCAGCGGACCGGTGGTGCACTCGACGCCCGGGATCAGGAAGTTTTCCGGGTGGCCGGCGCAGACCGAGCCGAGCTGGCGGAAGTTGCGGATGTCGTCCATCGTCGGGCTGGCGTAGCCGGTCAGGTGGAGTAGCGAGTAGATCAGCATCGAGCCGTGACCGGCCGACAGCACGAAGCGGTCGCGGTCGGGCCACTTGGGCGCGGCAGGATCGAACTTCAGGAACTTGGAGAACAGCACCGTGGCGACATCGGCCATGCCCATCGGCATGCCGGGGTGACCGCTGTTGGCAGCCTGGACCGCATCCATCGAGAGCGCCCTGATGGCGTTGGCCATCGGCGCGAGGCGGTTGGGGGCAAGGGTCATCTGGTGGCTCCCGAAAACGGAAATTACTGGGCGATTCGAAATTCCGGACCCCCTTTAGGGAGAGGCGGCTCCCCGTCAAGTTCGCCAGTCAGTTTCGCGCGACCGACCAGTTGAGCAGCACGTCGAAATGATTGTGAACAACAAGGGCCAATTGCTTGCGTTTTATCTGCTTTCCGGTAGCCAAAGAACGATGGAACAGGCGGCGATCTGTGAAGCACTGCAAAGGATCGAGGCAGCGCTTGCGCGTGTCGAGGGAGCAACTCGGCAGGCCGTCGACCTGCGCGGTCGCCACGAGGCCCTGATCGAGCAGCACGAAGCCCTCGCCACCCGGCACGTGACGCTCAAGTCCAGCGTCGAGCAATCGCTGTCCCGGATCGACGGACTGATCGGACAGGCCGATAAATGATCCGGCGGATCCCGAACGATTTTTCGAAGCCCCTGAAGTCATGAGCAACGTCACCCTTTCCATCGGCTCACGCCGCTTCACCGTCGCCTGCGCCGACGGCGAGGAAGCCCACGTCGCCGAACTGGGAGACCTGATCGACGCGAAGGTCAGCCAGGCTGGCGCCCAGGGCCAGACCGAAACGCGCATGCTCCTCTTTGCAGCACTCCTGCTGGCAGACGAGGTCCACGAGCTGCGCCGCTCGGGCACGAACGCCCCTGCCCCGGCAGCAGAACTGCCCGAGGATCTGGCCGAACGCCTTGCCCAAGTGGCCGACCGGATAGAAAATATCGCAAACCTCCTTGAGGCTGGCGCCGGCAACGCCTAACTAGGGCTCGACGGGATCTGCCCGGCACGAGCCGTTCGAACATCCCTGAGGCTATAAGCAATCCAAGGGGGCTGTCCCTGCCCGGACCCTGGTCCGACGCACATGGCTCCCACCTGACGTTGAGGCGTCAGAGGATTTCTAGGAAAACGACCCACGGTGGACCCGTCACCCCCATTTCCCGCGAATGAAGCGAAGGCCCGGTTGCGCAGGGCCTTCCGGACCGCACGGCGCGAGCATGTCGCCGCGCTGCCGCAGGGCATGCGCGCGCTCATGCTCAACCGGCCGCCGTCGCCCATTGCGCAGATGATGCCTGAAGGGGCCGTGATCGGCCTCTATTACCCGGTCGGCGACGAAGCACCTTCTCTGGGCTGGGCGCGCTGGCTGGTCGAAAACGGCCGCCGCATTGCCCTGCCCGCTTTCGAATCGCGCGAAAGTCCGATGGAGTTTCGTGCCTGGACCGATCCCTTCGTCGACGACGAACTGGCAATCTCACCATGGGGCGGGTTGCAGCCCGACCGCCCTCTTGAGCCGCTGATCCCCGATCTCGTCGTCGTGCCGCTGATTGCCTTTACAGAGCGCGGTGAACGTCTCGGTCAGGGCGGCGGACACTACGACCGCTGGCTCGCCGCCAATCCGCATGTACGTGCCATCGGGCTTGCATGGGATTGCCAGATCGCCGATGCGCTTCCGATCGAGGATCACGACAGGCTTCTCGAAGCCGTCGTGACGCCGACCCGGATCTATCAAGGAAGCGAATGAGATGCGCGAGACACCGACATGGCGAATCCCGACCGGGGTCCTGGGCCTGTGCGTCGCGCTTGCGGTCTACGGCATTCTCATTGCGACTTACGTGCCGCCGCTGATCGGCAACTGGCATACCCTGGCGCAGACGCCGGTCTACGTCGTGCTCGGCGTCGTGTGGATCATGCCCCTGCGACGCTTCCTGATCTGGATGGAGACCGGTCGCTGGGGCTGAGCCTTTTGCAGCCGCGGACAGTTCCCGAATTTCGTCACGGACGGCCGCCTGCGCGGCCATCCAGTGCAACCCTGAACCAATGCGGATGATGCAAGCCTAAGGGCGATCGAGTCGCTGCCTCGGCACCCTCGCCGGGTCTGCCAGACATCGCCTGCAGGATGCTGATCGCAAAAAGAAAAAGGCCGGGACAAGCCCGGCCTTTTCTTCTGATGATCCACCTCAGGACGTTCCTGAAATGGCGCGAGTGACGGGGCTCGAACCCGCGACCTCCGGCGTGACAGGCCGGCACTCTAACCAACTGAGCTACACCCGCTCATCAGTGAAAAGAACTGCACCTGAGTTCTTTCTATATCCCCTGTTTTCACAGGTTTTTCCCAAGTGGCGCGAGTGACGGGGCTCGAACCCGCGACCTCCGGCGTGACAGGCCGGCACTCTAACCAACTGAGCTACACCCGCGTTCTCGTGCGGTGCGTCCGCTTGGGAGCCGCGCCACTAAGACAGGCTCACCGGGCTGTCAACTGCCTTGAGAGGGTAAGTGGATTTTTTGCACGCCCTGCCCTGACAGGCTCGCGCAAGGCCGTCGCGATCAAGTCCGTGTTAACCATATTTTGGCGAATTGGCCGTCAATCTCCCCTGCATCGCCAACAGGCCAGCGGGGCTGTCCATATCCTATGAAAAGCCAGTTTATCCCTCTCGCCGCCATGACGCAGGCGCTGTGTGCGCCGGCCCTGGCCCAACCGGCAGCGCCGGTCTCCGTCGCCACCGACAGCGCCGTCTTCGTCGAGAAAGTCATGGCAGATTCGAGCAGCCGCCTCGAGCCGGCCGCGCGCCTATCGCGCGGCGACAAGGTCGTGACCGTCGTCACCTGGTACCGCATGGGCGGCAACGGAGGCTTCGTCATCACCAACCCGATGCCCGCGAAACTCGCATACGAAGCGAGCGCGAACGAAGGACAGGAAGTGTCGGTGGACGGCGGCCGCACCTGGGGCCACCTCGGCGCACTGCGCAAGGGCGGGCGAATGGCGACCGCTGAGGACGTCACCCATGTGCGCTGGCGCATTCCGGCAGGCCGCGCTGCGCACGGCCGCGGCCAGCTCGCCTACAGCGCCATCGTGCGCTGACGCCCGATTTTCGGTGAAAGCGGGACGGCGGCCCGCACTCTGGTGCAAGCCGCCCTTCCCGTCCGTTCCTAGCCGGCGAGGATCAGCGCCGGTGCCTCGATCAGCTTCTTGAGATCCTGCGCGAAGCTGGCGGCATCCCAGCCGTCGACCACGCGGTGGTCGCAGCTCATCGAAATATTCATCGTCTTGCGCTTCTCGATCCGCTCCACACCGCCGGCATCGCGCACGAACATCGGGCGCTCGACGATGCGGTTGGGGCCAATGATCGCCACTTCGGGACGATTGATGACCGGCGTCGTCGCCACCCCACCCATCGGGCCGAGCGAAGTGATGGTGATCGTCGAGCCGGACAGCTCAGAAGACTTGGCCGAACCGTCGCGCGCAGCCTGTGCGAGGCGCGAAATCTCGCTCGCCAGCTGCCACAGGTTGCGGTCCTGCGCATCGCGGATCACCGGGACCATCAGGCCCGCCGGGGTCTGCGCCGCCATGCCCAGATGGACCGAACCGTAACGCGTCACCACGCCCGCCTCGTCGTCGTAATGGGCGTTGAGCATCGGGTACTTGGGGATCAGCTTGCAGATCGCTGCGATCAGGAACGGCAGCATCGTCAGCTTCGGACGATCCCCACGCCCTTCGTTGAGCTGCGCGCGGGTTTCCTCCAGCGCCGTCACGTCGAATTCCTCGACATAGGCGAAATGCGGAATCTGGCGCTTGGATGCCGCCATGTTCTCGGCAATGCGGCGCCTCAGGCCGATGACGCGGACCTGCTCGTCCCTGCCCTTGAGACCGGCTGGCTGGAAGCCACCTGCAGCGTTGTACGAGAGGAAGGCATCAAGGTCGGAATGGCGGATGCGGCCATCCTCGGCCGGGCGAACCTCTCCCAAATCGATGCCGAGGTCTGCGGCACGCTTGCGCACCGCAGGGCTCGCCATGACGCGTGCGTGGCTGTGCGTGCGTGCCGCCACGGGGACCGGTGTCGGAGTTGGCGCAGGTGCAGGCTCGCGCGCCGGACTCTTTTCGGCAATGGGAGCGGGAGCCGGTTCTGGTGCAGGCGTGGGCGCGGAAGCCGGTTCGGGAACCGGCGGCGGGGACGCTTCCTCCGCCACTTGCGCGGGTGCAGCGGCGGGGCGCCCACCCTTGCCGTCGCGTTCATTGCCCTCGCCTTCGACTTCGATCACCACCAGCGGCGAGCCGATGGCGATGACGTCACCCTCTGCCCCGGCGACTTCGATCACCTTGCCCGAAACCGGGCTCTCCATCTCGACCGTCGCCTTGTCGGTCATCATGTCCGCAACGCGGCCGTCTTCTTCGACCATGTCGCCGACTTTCACGTGCCAGGCGACGATCTCGGCTTCGGCAATTCCTTCCCCGATGTCGGGCAGGCGGAATGTATAGCGACCCATCGGATCAATCCTTCATGAGCCGGTCGACCGCCTCGCCGATGCGGACGGGACCCGGGAAATAGGCCCACTCGAGGCTGTGCGGATACGGCGTATCGAACCCTGTCACACGCTCGATCGGCGCCTCGAGATGGTAGAAGCAGCGTTCCTGGACGAGCGCGGAAAGCTCGGCACCGAAACCCGAGGTGCGCGTCGCCTCGTGAACGATCAGACATTTGCCGGTCTTTTCCACCGACTTTTGCACAGTCTCGATGTCTAGCGGAACGAGCGTGCGCAGGTCGATGATCTCGGCATCGACGCCCTTTTCGGCGAGGACCGCCTCGACCACGTGGATCATCGTGCCATAGGCCAGCACAGTCATCGCCGCGCCTTCGCGAACCACCCGGGCCTTGCCAAGCGGGATGGAATAGTAGCCTTCCGGCACCTTGCCGCCGGCGTGGTTCTTCCAGCTCTTCGACGGATTGTCGTAATAGCCATCGAAGGGGCCGTTATAGATCCGCTTGGGCTCGAAGAAGATGACCGGGTCGTTGTCCTCGATCGCGGCGATCAGCAGGCCCTTGGCATCGTGCGGGGTCGACGGGATCACCGTCTTGAGTCCTGCAACGTGGGTGAACAGGGCTTCCGGACTCTGGCTGTGGGTCTGGCCGCCGAAGATGCCGCCACCGAAAGGAGAACGCACGGTGATCGGCGCCACGAACTCCCCTGCCGAGCGGTAGCGCAGACGCGCCGCTTCGGACACGAGCTGATCGAGACCGGGATAGATGTAGTCGGCGAACTGGATCTCGGGCACCGGGCGCAGGCCATAGGCGGCCATGCCCACTGCGGCACCGATGATGCCGCATTCGTTAATCGGCGAATCGAACACGCGGTTCTTGCCGTACTTGCCCTGCAGGCCCGCAGTGGCGCGAAACACGCCGCCGAAATAGCCCACGTCCTCGCCCAAGATCACGACGTCGGGGTCGCGCGCCATCATGACGTCGAGCGCCTCGTTGATCGCCTCGATCATGTTGAGCGAGCGCGTCGGGGCATCGTGGAGGCTTACTGCATCTTCTTCGAGCATCGCCCTTACTCCTTCCACTCGGGCCACTTCGTCTGGCGTTCGCGAATGGCCTGCTCGGCCTGTTCCTCCAGATGCCAGGGAAGTTCCTCGAAGACATCTTCGAACATGGTGTGAAACGGGTGGTGCAGTCCATGGCCGAGGATGCCGTTCTTTTCGGCCTCCTTGGTCGCCGCCTTCACGTCTTCCGCCAGTTCGCGGTCCATGTCGGCGTGCTGCTCTTCCGACCATTCACCGATTGCGATCAGGTGATTCCTGAGCCGCATGATCGGATCGCCCAGCGGCCATTCCTCGCGTTCGTGCGCCGAACGGTAGGCACTGGGATCGTCCGAGGTCGAATGCCCCTCGGCGCGATAGGTGAAATGCTCGATAAGCGTCGGGCCCATGTTGGCGCGGGCGCGGTTTGCCGCCCATTCCATCGCCGCATAGACTGCCAGCGCGTCATTGCCATCGACCCGCAAACCGGCAATGCCGTAGCCCGCGGCGCGAGCGGCAAAGGTCGTACGCTCCGCCCCGGCAAAACCGGAGAAGCTGGAGATCGCCCACTGGTTGTTGACTACGTTGAGGACGACCGGCGCGTTGTAAACGGCAGCGAAAGTCATGGCCGCGTGGAAATCGCCCTCGGCGCTGGAACCCTCACCGATGAAGCTGGTCGCGATGCGCGTATCGCCCTTGATCGCGCTCGCCATCGCCCAGCCCACCGCCTGCGGGAACTGCGTGGCGAGATTGCCCGAGATCGTAAAGAAGCCATAGTCGCGCGCCGAGTACATGATCGGCAACTGGCGCCCCTTCAGCCGGTCCGCGCGATTCGAGTAGATCTGGTTGATCATGTCGACCAGCGGGTAGCCGCGCGAAATCAGGATGCCCTGCTGGCGATAGCTGGGGAAGACCATGTCATCGCCCGCAAGCGCCAGGGCGCACGCGACCGAGATCGCCTCCTCGCCGGTGCACTTCATGTAGAAGCTGGTCTTGCCCTGCCGCTGGCCACGATACATGCGATCGTCGAAGGCGCGGGTCAGCGCCATGTTGCGCAACATGCGGCGCAACGATTCCGGATCGAGATTGGGGTTCCAGGGACCGACTGCCTTGTCGTCGTCGCCCAGGACGCGGATCATGTCGGTGGTGAGAGGCCAGGTCTCGCTGGCCTCGCAAGCCTCGTCGGGCCGCGCCAGCTTGCCTGCCTCGGGAATTTCGAGGTGCGAGTAATCGACCTTGTCGCCCGGCCGGTACTTCGGCTCGGGCACATAGAGTTCAAGCGGCGGCAAGTTGCCGCGCGGCTTTCCAGACCTGACCGGACTTTCGCCCATCTTCGTTCTCTCCCGCCAGTTTCGGCCCGTGAGAACTCCACACACCGGGAGAATCGGCGTGCATCAAAATTCTACGGTTAAGTCATAATATTTCAAACCTCAGCAATGTCAATCAGACCGCAACCGGTGCGGAGATATGCGACTGGGGTGCATATCCGCGCACTTCGAAGTCCTCGATACGATAGTCGAAGACACTGTCCGGACGCCTCAGGATCTCTAGCGTCGCCTGCCCTTCGGGCTCGCGGGAAATCTGCTCTTCCACCAGCGCACCGTGGTTGAGGTAAAGATGGACATCACCCCCTGTCCAAACGACTTCACCCGGCTCCAGGTTGCATTGCTGCGCGAACATGCGGGTCAACAGCGCAAGCGACCACATGTTGAAGGCGAAACCCAGCCCCAGGTCGCAGCTGCGTTGGTACAGCAAGCACGATAGGCGGCCATCCGCGATGTGGAACTGGTAGGTCTTGTGGCACGGCGGCAGCGCCATTGCGTCAAGCTCGGCGACGTTCCAGCCTTCGATGATGTGGCGACGGCTACCCGGATTCGTCTGCAGGGATTCGATCACCTGCGCGACCTGGTTCACGCCCTGCTCGCGCAGACGGAACAGACCGTTCCCGGCATCTTCATAGACCGGCCAGTCCACCCACTGCTTGCCGTAGACCGGTCCAAGATCGCCCCACTGCTCGGCAAAGGCAGCATCGGCGACGATCCGGTCTGAAAAGTCCACGCGCGAAATGTCGTGGCCGGTCTCGCGCCGATAGCGATCGAGCGGCCAGTCGGTCCAGATCTGCACGCCCTGCGCGCACAGCGAGCGGATATTGGTGTCGCCGGTCAGGAACCAGAGCAATTCGCGCGTCGCCGTCTTCCAGTAGACCCGTTTGGTCGTCAGCAGCGGCATGGCCCCGCCTGAAAGATCGAAGCGAATCGTTGCGCCGAAGATCGAGCGGGTTCCGACACCGGTGCGATCCACCCTCTCATCGCCATGTTCCCAGATCCGGCGCATGAGATCGAGATATTGCCACTCCCAGTGAGGCGCGCGGCCTGTGGCGGACGATTCGGATTGAAGCAGTGTCGATGGCGCGTTCATGCGCGCAGCCTAGACCTGCCTGCACGCAGCGAAAAGAGCCGTTCCGCGCGATTTCCCCGCCCACGCGAGTCAGTACGGGCGCGACCCATGCATTACCGTGATGAAGCCCCTTTCCTCCGGGCTTGCCCGTAGGCTCGGCTTTCCGTCACCGCAGGACCATCGGGTGCAAAACGATTGCATGGCTCAATCGCTCAGATCGCTGCTTTCACGGTGCCTGCCCGGTCCGCTTGCCCTGCAAGGGATCGTCGCCGGCCTCGTGTTGATCGTCGCGCTGTCTCCTTCCGAAGGCGGCGCTGCGATCTATCTTCCGTTCGACGGAAGCGGAGCAGCCCGTACCGTCGCCTGGTCGCGCGAACGCGGCGCAGAAGTGGTTGCAAGAGGCCCATACGAGGGCGCTTTCATTCTGCGCATCCCGCAAGGCCATCATGCCATGGAAGCCTTGCGGCAAGGCGCCCTGCTGATCTCGGTTCCGGAATTCCTGTGCGGTTCGCCCGATCCATCAAAGAAGACATAACCGGTCATGAACGAACTCGACGAAATGCGCCGCAAGGGCGCCCAGATTCTCCTTGCCATTTCCTGGCTCTGCGTTGCCATCATCGCAGGCTGCGCCTGGGCCTCGGGCTCGGGTCCGGCCCCAGCCCTGCTGGCGTCTGCGGTCACCATCGTGCCCACGCTCCAGGTCCTGGGCCGCAACAGCGGACTGCAGGCCCGGCTTGCCCTTGGCCTGGCCATTCCGCTCTACCCGGCCATCATGTTGTGGCAATGGAGCGGTGAGAGCTGGATGCTCGACATCCACATGACCTTCTTCGCCGCCATCGCCATGCTCACCCTGCTCGCCGACTGGCGCCCGGTGCTGCTCGCTGCCGGCGTGACCGCGGTCCATCACCTCACCACCAATTTCGCGGCTCCTTCGCTCGTCTTCCCCGACGGCGCGGACTTTGCCCGCGTGCTGCTCCATGCCGTCATCGTCGTTCTGGAAACCGGCGTTCTCGTCGTGCTCTCCGGCGGGTTCGAGCGGCTGGTCATCGATCAGGCGGCAGCGCACGAAGCGCGCGCGAATGCCGAGAAGACCGCCCAGATCGAACGCACCCGGGCGGCAGAGGACCAGAAACAGGTGATCGACCAGATCGGCCGGGGTCTGCGCGGCCTTGCCTCGGGCGACCTCTCGCTGCGCCTTTCCGACGCCTTCCCCGAAGGCTATGAGGAACTGCGCGGATACTTCAATTCGGCCGCCAGCGATCTCGACGACATCGTGCGCGACGTCACCCGCTCGGCCGGGCAGATCGAATCGGGTTCGCGCGAAATTCGCAGCGCCAGCGACGACCTTGCGCTGCGCACCGAGCAGCAGGCAGCGACGCTGGAAGACATTGCCAATACCCTGCGCCAGCTCAGCACGACCGTGCAGGCCAATGCCAAGAGCGCACAGAATCTGCAGGCCAATGTCGCGCGGGCGCGCAGCGATGCGCTCTCCGGTAACTCCGTCGTCGCAAGCGCCGTGGGCGCCATGGGCGAGATCGAACGATCCGCGGACGAGATCCACCAGATCATCACCCTGATCGACGGCATCGCCTTCCAGACCAACCTGCTCGCCCTCAATGCCGGCGTCGAAGCGGCGCGTGCGGGCGAGGCGGGCAAGGGCTTTGCGGTGGTCGCCAACGAAGTGCGCGCCCTGGCGCAGCGCTCCGCGGAAGCCGCCAACCAGATCAAGGACCTGATCGGCACGTCCTCGGTGCAGGTCTCCGAGGGCGTGAAACTCGTCGGCCAGTCGGGCGAATCGCTGATGACGATCGTCTCTGGCATTGCCGAGATCGACGAGGCGATTGCCCGCATAGCCAGTGTATCGCAGGAACAGGCGGTGGAAATCGGCCGCATCAACGAACGCATCGCCCGCCTCGATTCAGCGACGCAGGAAAATGCGGCCATGGTCGAGGAAGGCACGGCAGCCGCCCGCCACCTTTCGAGCGAAGCCGAAGGCATGACCCGCACCGTCGCCCATTTCCGAGTTTCCGGCCAAAAGAATGCCGGGAAGCAGGACGGTTCCTGTGCAAAACTCCTTCAAGCCGCATAAAGTCACTTTGGCCCCTTGCCAGCCCCGGAATCGCTCTCTATAGGCGCGCTCCTGCCTCGGGCCGCTTTCAAAGTGGCTCGATCGGTCGGGGAGTAGCTCAGCCTGGTAGAGCACTGTCTTCGGGAGGCAGGGGCCGGAGGTTCGAATCCTCTCTCCCCGACCATTTCATCCTAAAATCAGGATATTGACGCAGCCATTTCACATGGAATGGCTGCGGCATGTCTGTTCGTCGGATGCGGCGGCAGACGTATGCTTTCCGCTGCCTGTCCCGTGGGCGAAGCACGATCTCGCGCTCGCCTGCTGACGCGGCCGCTGCATGGCGCTATGGGGCTCGGCCATGGACACACACTGCCATGACATCGACGCGCCGCTGCGCGTAGCTGCGCTCTATCGCTTCGCCCGCTTCGAGGACTTCGCCAGCCTGCGCGAGCCGCTCGATCGGCTTTGCCGGGAACAGGGTATCCGCGGCACGCTGCTGCTGGCCGCCGAGGGCATCAACGGGACCATCGCGGGAACGCCGGAAGGTATCGACACCGTGCTGGCGCACATTCGCGCCCTGCCCGACTGCGCGGATCTCGACGTGAAGCTGTCGAGCGCTTCGGTCATGCCCTTCCACCGCATGAAAGTGCGCCTCAAGCGCGAGATCGTGACGATGGGCCAGCCGGACATCGATCCGCGCGCCAGCGTCGGCACTTATGTCGAAGCGCAAGACTGGAACGCACTGATTTCCGATCCCGACACCATCGTGATCGATACCCGCAACGACTACGAAGTGGCCGTGGGCACCTTCGAAGGCGCGATCGATCCCCGGACGCCAAGCTTCCGCGACTTTCCCGAGTGGTTCCGACAGGAACGCGAACGCCTGCTGGGCGCCGGCAAGCCGCCCAAGGTCGCGATGTTCTGCACCGGCGGCATTCGCTGCGAGAAGTCGACGGCTTTCCTGAAACAGGAAGGCATCGAGGACGTCTTCCACCTCAAGGGCGGCATCCTGAAATACCTCGAGACGGTACCCGAAGAGGAAAGCCTCTGGCGTGGCGAATGCTTTGTGTTCGACCAGCGGGTTACGATCGGCCACGGGCTGGTCGAGGGCTCTTACTCGCTATGCCATGCCTGCCGCCGTCCGGTGAGCAGGGAAGATGCTGCTTCGCCACTCTACGAGGCGGGCGTGAGTTGCCCGGCGTGCCATGGCGAGCGCACCGAGGAGCAGCGCGAATCCTATCGCGAACGGCACCGCCAGGAGGCCCTGGCCGCGGCCCGGGGCGAGGCCCATGTCGGCGCCCATTTCGATCCCGTCCGGCCCGAACAGCGCGATGACCGCAACGCCTGATCCAGTCCTCTACAGCTTTCGCCGCTGCCCTTACGCAATGCGCGCAAGGCTGGCGCTGATGATGAGCGGCACCGCGTGCGAGCTGCGCGAGGTGAAGCTGTCGGCCAAGCCCGAGGCGATGCTGGCCGCTTCCCCGAAGGGAACGGTGCCCGTGCTCGTCACCGCCGAAGGCGAAGTCATCGACGAGAGCATCGACATCATGCGTCGTTCGTTGCAGCGCAACGATCCCGAAGGCTGGCTGGAGCGTGACGACGCAGACCTGATCGCCCGCAACGACGGACCGTTCAAGCACGACCTCGACCGCTTCAAGTATCCCGAGCGCCATGGCTCCGATGCCCTTGCCCACCGCGAGGCCGGCCTTGCGGTACTGCGCGATCTGGACGCGCGCCTGGCGGGGCAAGGTCAGTTGTGCGGAGTGCAGCGTGGACTGACCGACATGGCGATCATGCCGTTCGTACGCCAGTTTGCCGCGGTCGACCGGGCATGGTTCGACAGCCAGCCGCTGCCACACCTCAAGTCATGGCTCGAGAGCCATCTCGAGAGCCATCTGTTCAAGGCGATCATGCTGCGGCCCAAGCCCTGGTCGCCGGGCGATCCGATAGTCCGTTTCGCGGCACCGGAAGGTCCCTCGCCATGAAAACGTGGCCTCCCGGCAATGCCGAGAGGCCATACAGGCGCTAATCTTGTATTTTGTCCGCATTATGCGGTTGGTGCGACCCGAAAGGCTCTTTGCTTGCGAAAACCCTTTTCGGTTTGAGCGGGGCCGGACACCCCCCAGCGCCGGCCCCCGCTCAGATGTCCCCCCGATGCTTGCGCCTCAGGGGATGCGCTCGAAGTGGGCGGCGAGAATGCCGGGCACCGCTTCGAAATCGCGCGACTTGTGAAGGTACTGATCGGCCCCCGCAGCCAGGCAGCGCTGCCTGACCGAAGCATCCGACTGGTTCGTCAGCACGATGATGAAACAGGTGCTGCTGACCTTGCGGATCGCCTGTACCACTTCCAACCCCGAAAGAAGCGGCATGGCGAAATCGAGGATGACCGCGTCCGGCCGCTTCGCTTCGAAGCTCCTCTTTGCCTCCAACCCATCGTAAACCGGACCGACGATCTCGAACTGTCCCGTTTCCCCCACGAGATCCGCCAGCCGGACAGCGACGCTGCGTGCATCGTCTGCAATCAGCACGCAGCGTCGCTTCCCCATGCGGGCCCCCCCCATGCTGGCCC
This sequence comes from Novosphingobium sp. KN65.2, assembly GCF_001368935.1. Classification (NCBI taxonomy): domain Bacteria; kingdom Pseudomonadati; phylum Pseudomonadota; class Alphaproteobacteria; order Sphingomonadales; family Sphingomonadaceae; genus Novosphingobium; species Novosphingobium sp. KN65.2. The sequence continues at coordinate 27,673 of NZ_CCBH010000175.1, read as the reverse complement.
GCGCCTGTGCCTTGCCAACGCCCCCCTGGCTTTTGACAAGGCCTCCACACTGCCCCCCGTAAATTGCCTCGGTGACCATGGGCCCAGAATAGCGATTTGCGCCAAGGGGTCTTGTCGGAACGTTCGGCAGCCGGTGTCAGAAAATTGACTACACGGGCATCGGCATATTCAGGGCGACCGGGAAGCGAACCGCGTCGTCGGCGCGCTCACCGCGCTAGTTCACCAGGTCGTGCTGCATGGCGTAGCGCGCCATTTCCACGGCATTGGCAAGGCCCGTCTTTTGCCGGATCCGGGCGATGTAGGTGGCGACCGTCTTGTCGCTGATTGCAAGGTCTGCCGCGACTTCCTTCACGGCGCGGCCCATTGCCAGCCCCTTCAGGATTTCCAGTTCACGTTCGGAGAGTCTTTCGTGCGGCAGTGGCTCGCTGTCTTCGCGGATGCCACGGGCTATGGCGGCAGCAACGTCTGCGTGCAGGTACGTGCCGCCTTGCGCCACCATCTCGATCGCCCGGACAAGTTCATCGGGCGGCAAGTGCTTGTTGATCAGGCCGTTCGCGCCGGCCTTGATCGAACGCACCGCGAAGGAAACCTCTCCCTCGGCGGTGATAACGAGGATCGGAACCCCGGCGTTGACGTCCCGGATGCGGCCGAGCACTTCAAGGATGTCCATGCCGCCCGGCATCATCATGTCGAGCAGGATGAGCCCCCAGTCGCCTTGCGAGACATTTTCGACGACAGCCTGCGAATCCCCTGCTTCGGCCACTTCCACTTCGCCGAAAATCTCGCGCACCATGGACAGCAACCCGCGCCGCGTAATGGCGTGATCGTCCGCAACGAGGATCTTGCCGATCGCCATGTCCGTCATTTGGGCACCCTGGCGCTGACTTGCGCCCCGCTCGGAGCATTCGGGACGATCCGTATGGAGCCGCCGAACAGCTCAACCCTCTCGCGCATGCCCAGAAGGCCGAGCGAAGTTCCTTCCCTGGGGATCTCGGCGAAGCCCTTGCCGTCGTCCGTCACCGTCAATCGCCATTCGTCGTCGGTCGCCTCGAATTCGATGCGGACATGGCTCGCCTGCGCGTGCCGGATGATATTGGTGAGCATTTCCTGCAGGACCCGGAAGAAGGCCGTGGCGATTTCCGGCGGCGGCAGGTCGCTCTCGTCGATCCGACATTCGGCGGTCAGGCCATTGCGCAATTCGAAACGGCGCGCCTCATCCTCCATGGCCGCAGCAAGGCCCAGGACGTCCAGCGCGCTGGGCCGCAATTCCGCGGCGATGCGCCGGACCGTCTCGATCGTGGCGTCGATCAACTCACTGGCATCGTTGAGCTTGGGGACCAGGATGTCCGCCAGCGGCGAGTCCGCGTCGAGCTTGCGGTTCATCCACCAGACGTCCATCTTCAGCGCCGTGAGCAATTGCCCCAGTTCATCGTGAACCTCTCGGGCAATGCGTTTCTGCTCTTCCTCGCGCACGGTGTTGAGGCGCGCCGTAAGCTGCCGCATCTGCCGGTCGCGGATCTTGAGCATTTCGAACTGGGCGCGCATCTGCGCTTCCTGCTTGCGCTTCTCGGTCACGTCCCGGCAGATCGCGCCGAACTGCTGGATGGTCCCCTGCGCATCCGGGAGGCCGAAGGCGACCACTGAAAGCGTCATCTGCCGACCGTCTCGTGCCAGCAGGGTAATCTCGTGCTCGCCCGCACTGGCGCCCTGTAGGGCACCGGCCAGAATGCCGCGTTGCTCGACCGCGCTCTCGACATCGACGGCGCGCAGCAGATCGTGCGCCCGCGTGCCGACGGCCTCTGCCGAGGCATATCCGAAGATGCGTTCCGCGGCGGGGTTCCAGCTCGTGATCGTCCCGTCCGGCCCGCCGCTGAACACCGCATCGCCGGATGCTTCGACGATACCCGCCAGCAGCGCGTGCAACTGCTCTGCCCGCTGGCGCTCCGAAGCTTCACGCGTTCGGGCCACGGCATAGCGAATGGCCCGCGCCAATGCCGTGCCCTTGAGATCGGACTTGGGAATGTAGTCCTGCGCACCGGCCTCCAGGCATTGGAGCGCCAGGCTTTCCTCGTCCAGGCCGGTCAGAACGACAATCGGCGCATCGCTGGCGACACTGCGGATGGCGTGGACGCATTCAACGCCGTTGCCATCGGGCAGGCCAAGGTCGAGCAGGACGGCAGTGACTGCCGCATCGCGCAGGGCCTCGGTCGCCCTGGCGATCGAAGTCGCGTGGATCAACTGCGATCGCTGGTCGGAGAGAATTTCTTCGATGTAATCGGCATCGCCGGGGTTGTCTTCCACCAGCAGGATCGGACCGAGGTCCTCGACATGGTGGCCGCCGGGGCCGTTATCCCGATCTCCTGCCACCAAGGCCATCACGGCAACTGGGCGACCGATAGCCAGAAGTTTTCGATCTCCTTCACCCGGGACTGGAATTCCTGCAGCCCCACCGGCTTGGTGACGTAGCAATTGGCGCCCAGATCGTAGCTTTCCTCAACGTCGGGCCGGGCATCCGATGAGGACAGCACCACGACCGGGATACGTTTCAACCGTTCGTCCCGGCGGATTTCCCGCAGCACGCCATGGCCATTGAGGCGGGGCAGGTTCATGTCGAGCAGGATGAGGTCGGGCTGCGCGGCATCCTGATAGGGCGCGCGCGCATGGAGATAGTCGCAGGCCTCGACGCCGTCCTTCACGACCACCGGATCGCAGGCAAGCGGACCGGGCTGCAGCGTTTCGGTGATCAGGAAGGCATCGGCTTCGTTGTCCTCAACGATCAGTAATCGCACCTGACTGCCCATGCCCTGGCCTCTTCAATCTGAGATTTGCGCCTGAACCGTTCCGCATCGACAGGCTCAATCGGCACGATATGACTTGCCAGCCGGAAATCAAGCTAAAGCAAACGGATAGGTACAATCAAGTATAGCACCGCTGCCCGGAACCAAGGTAACAAGGATTTAACCATCCCACCCCTTACGCAACGGGTCATTCCCGCGCTGGATAGGGCCGGATTACGCAATCGTTTGCCCTAAAGATCGGCGGGAAGCGTGAAGAAGAACGTGGTACCCCTGCCCGGCTCCGATTCGACCCGGATCGATCCGCCGTGGCGCTCGACGATTCGCTTGGAAATGGCGAGGCCGATCCCGCTACCCTCAAAGGCCGACCGCTCATGCAGGCGCTGGAACATCTGGAAGATGCGGTCCGCAAAGCGCATCTCCATGCCGATGCCGTTGTCGCTTACGGCAAATCGAACCATCCTGCCCTCCACCTCGGATAGAACGCGAACCCTTGGCGGTTCATCCCCGCGGAACTTGAGCGCGTTGCCGATCAGGTTCTGGAACAGCTGGGCAAGCTGCACCTCATCGCCCCGCACGCGGGGAAGGTCGTCCCACTCGACCATGCCGCCGCATTCTTCGAGCCGACGCTGGAGTGTGTGGACCACGCGGTCCACGACGCCATTGGTCTCTACCGGAACCGGAGGCTTGCCCTGCGATCCCACGCGCGAATAGGCCAGCAGGTCGGAGACGAGCTGCTGCATCCGCCTTGCACCGTCCGACGCATAATGGATGAACTTGTCCGCCCGCTCGTCAAGCTGACCGGTATAGCGCTGGCTCAGCAGTTCAACGTAGTTCGCGACCATGCGCAGCGGTTCCTGCAGATCGTGTGACGCGACGTAGGCGAACTGCTCCAGCTCGGCATTGCTGCGCTGGAGTTCGAGATCCTTGAGCTTGCGCGCACTGATGTCACGGATGATCGAGGAGGCGCCGATAACCGTACCGGATGCGAGCAGGATCGGCGAGACCGTGATCGATACGTCGAGCATGCTGCCATCCTTGCGTCTGCGCACGGTCTCGAAGTGATCGATATGTTCCTTGCGATGGATCCTTGCGAGTATCTCGGTTTCTTCTTCGGCCCTATCCGCGGGGATCAGCATCTGCATCGGGCGACCAATCGCCTCGCGCGCGCCATAACCGAAGAGACGTTCACCGCCCCTGTTCCAGCTGGTGATGATACCATTCAGATCCTTGCCGATGATGGCATCGTCCGAGGATTCGACAATGGCGACGAGGCGCGCCTCGGTGCGGTTGATACGGCCGATCTGGGCACTGGTGACGACCACCATGGCGCCAAGGGTTATGATCATGATCACGGCAACGGCAGCAAAGCCGAACGAGGTTCCGACAAGACCAACGCCGACCAGCCAGTTCGCCGCGCCGCCGATCACGAAAGGCGCGATCACCGCAACCGGCATCATCAGCTGGAAAGCGCTGCGCGCCTGCGGGCCGGTCGCGACATGCCTCAGCCAGCCCCGTTTCGGATCGAGCATCAGGATCGCCATGGCGAGCAGCGTCACGACCAGCGCCGTGGGAAAGGCCATGGCCGAAAAGCCAAGGACCTGGGTCAGCGCAGCAACGTCATAGGCATAGCCGACGATCGCGCTGCCCGAGATCATCAGGGCACCGATCGCCAGGCCGGCGCCAAGGTAATAGCGCTGTGCGCCGATAGCGGCGATGGCGCCGGACAGAAGCAGGAAGCTTACCGCCGTCGCGGGAGAAAAGCGCCCCATGCCTGGTCCCATGAGGTACCCGGCATCGCCCAGGTCCAGGGCATACTGCCCCAGGGCCACCAACGATATGGCCGCGACCAGCGCGCAGGCGACCATCCAGACGATCCGCCACCCTGTCCGCTCATCCCGATCCTTTGCAATGACGGCGATCACCACAAGGATCGCGCAGGCTGCGGTCGCAAGCGAAGTCTTCGCCGCCCCTACCCCGAAACTGGTGAGCGCCGGCAAGCCGAGCATCCAGCCCGCGGCAGCCACGCCGGAATAGAGTGCGACCACTGCGGCCAAACCGCGGCGCGTCAGAGCGAGCATGGCATCCAAGACCTGAGCAGCACCGGCGTCCTCCCGAATTTCATCGCCCTGACAATGTCTTGCGACTAACGCTTCAGGTCAATCTCTCTTTCCGGTCGTGCCAATCCAACCGGACTTTGGCGCCTGCCGTGACGTTCATCTGTCCGTCCCGCCCCGGCATTGATTTACTCGAAAGTAACTATCTCCCAATAGTTCGTATCCTGCGCCACCGAGTGGAGACCGTGACAAAATCCCGGAATTTTCTGAATACGGTCAATGACCTGTACTCGCGCGTCGGGCTTTTCATCGCTTCAACGGTGCTGCTCGGATCGCTCCTCATTGGCTCAAGCTTCATCGCCTGGCGGGCCAATGTCCAGCAGCAGGAACTGGCGCGGCTCAATTCCGAAACGATTGCCCTGTTGCGCGATGCCCACCGGATCAGGCTGGCTGCGCTCGAAGCGCTGCGCGGGCAGCGCGGCTACCTGCTGACAGGCGACCCGCGCTATCTCGAACCCATGCTCGAAAGCGAGAGCGAGCTTCCCGGCCTCATGGCAGCCCTGCGCAGTCACATAGACGGTAACGAGGAAAACACCCGGGAGCTCCAGCGGCTAGGGAACGAGGTGCAGAGCTATTTCATGGACCTTCGCACCGTGATCGTCTTCGAAAACGCCGGGTTGAAGAAGGAGATGCTCGATGTCGTGCGAACCGGGCACGCCCGTCGCTCAATCAACCGGATCAATGCGGACGTGCAGCGGATCGTCACGCGCGAACGCGCGCGGCTCGGCTCGGCTCGGTCAACGCCAAGACCCGGTCGGTCAACAATATCCTGCTGATGTACCTTCTGGTCATGACCACCGCCGGTGTCTGCCTGCTGTTCACGACATCGCTGACGGTAATCGCGCTTCGCCGGTCCATCGCGCGCGAACGCACCTACCAGCAGGAGCTGCGCTATATCGCCCAGACCGACGAACTGACCGGCATTGCCAACCGGCGCGAATTCCTCGCCGCTCTCAATCGGTCGATCGCCTTCGCGCGCCGCAACCAGTCAGAATTTTCGCTCGCCATCTTCGACATCGACCATTTCAAGGGCATCAACGACAGCTACGGCCATGCTGCCGGCGACGACGTGATCCGCCGCGTTGCGAAGCTGGCCGTCGGCGCCGTGCGCGCCTGCGACCTTGTCGGGCGGATCGGCGGGGAGGAATTCGGCATACTTCTGCCCAATGCCGATGGACAGGAAGCTGGGGCCGTCTGCGAAAGATTGCGCGTGGCGATCCATTCGCAGGCGATGGAAGTGCCACCGGACTCAGCGGTGCCGGTCACGATCAGTTCCGGCGTCGCGCAGCTCGATCCGATAGAGAATGCCAACAAGCTGATGGAGCGGGCCGATCGGGCGCTCTACGAAGCCAAGCACGGCGGGCGCGACCAGGTTCGCCTCGCTGCGTGATTCTCGGTCGCTCGGGATTTAACCGCCGCGCAACAGTTGCACGCCCCAATCGCGCTCGAACAGGTAGAGCAGCAGTCGCGCCGCTTCGCCGCGCGCACCCGACAGGCCGCCGTCGCGCTCGATCAGCAGCCTGGCATCGTCATGCGCCAGCGGCAGCAATTTCTGGATCTGCTCCAGCGTGGCAAGACGGAACGGCGTGTCGCCGGACTGACGCGTGCCGAGCAACTCACCGCCACCGCGCAGTTCCAGGTCCTCCTCGGCCAGCCGAAAGCCGTCCTGTGTCTCGCGCATCAGGGCCAGGCGCTGGCGTGCGGTTTCGCTGAGCTGTTGCCCGCGCAGCAGCAGGCAGGTCGATTTCTCGCTGCCACGCCCGACACGGCCGCGAAGCTGGTGGAGCTGCGCCAGCCCGAAACGCTCGGCCTGCTCGATCACCATCAGCGTGGCATTGGGCACGTCGACGCCGACTTCGATCACCGTCGTCGCCACCAGCACTTTGGCCTCGCCGCTCGCGAAGCGCTCCATCGCCGCGTCCTTGGCCTCGGGCTTGAGTTGGCCGTGGACAAGGACGACGTCCTCCCCGAACCGCTCCTTTAGCGAGGCATAGCGCGCCTCGGCGGCGGCAAGGTCGTCGCTCTCGCTTTCGCGCACCATCGGGCAGACCCAATAGGCCTGTTGCCCGGTCTCCAGATGGCGGACAATGGCACCGACGACATCGTCAATTCGCTCGACCGAAACCACGCGCGTGTCGATCGCCTGACGTCCGGGCGGCAGTTCGTCCAGCCGCGAAACTTCCATCTCGCCATACTGCGCCAGCGTCAGCGTGCGCGGGATCGGCGTGGCGGTCATCGCCAGGGTATGCGGCGTGCGCCGCCCCTTGCGCGCCAGCATCAGGCGCTGCCCGACGCCGAAGCGGTGCTGCTCGTCGATCACCACCAGCGCGAGGTTCTTGTAGGAAACGGTATCCTGGAAGATCGCGTGGGTGCCTACGACGATATCGATGGAGCCGTCGATCAACCCCATCAGGATCGATTCGCGCGCCTTGCCCTTGTCGCGTCCGGTGAGCAGGGCAATCTCGACGCCGGTGCCCTGCGCCATGCGCGACAAGGTTTCATGGTGCTGGCGAGCCAGAATTTCAGTGGGGGCCAGCAGCGCCGCCTGTGCCCCCGCTTCGACCGCGATCAGCATCGACGAGAGGGCAACCACGGTCTTGCCCGAGCCCACGTCGCCCTGCAGCAGGCGCAGCATCGGCGACTTCTGTGCAACATCGCCCTCGATCTCGCCGATCGAGCGCTTCTGCGCCCCGGTCAGCTCGAAAGGCAGCCGCAACTTCGCGCGCAGCGAACCGTCCCCCGCCAGCGGCGAACCGGACTGCGCGCGGTTGCTTTCGCGCACAAGCATCAGCGCCAGCGCATTGGCGAGCAGTTCGTCATAGGCCAGACGGTCGCGCGCAGGGCCATTCACCCCCTTGTGCGCTGCCAGCAGGGCCTCGCGCCAGACGGGCCACTTCATCTTCCCGAGCAGTCCCGGCTCGATCCATTCAGGCATTTCCGGCAGGACTTTGAGCGCCTGCTGCACCAGCCCGGATACGCGCCCCTGCGTCAGCCCCTCGGACAGCGGATAGACCGCCTCGCACAGTTGGCCGTGCAGCGCCTGCCCGCTTTGCGCGACATGTTCGGGATGCACGATCTGCAGCATCTGCCCATACTGGTCGAGGCGGCCTGCGATCCAGCGCGTCTCTCCCACCGGCAGCAGCTTGCGCGCAGTGTACGAGGCGCGCCCGAAGTAGGTGAGCGTGCAGATATTGCCCGCCACGTCCTCGGCGATGACCCGGAACGGCCCCCTGCCGGCAGATGCCCGGTGCTCGCGCACGTTCAGGGCGACGATGATGTTTTCGCCCACCCCCGCATCGTCGAGATTCTCGACCGCGCGACGCTCGACGAACCGGTCGGGCAAGTGGTATGCAAGGTCCCTGATCCGCGTGAGTCCGAGCTTTTCAAGCGGACGACGCAGTTTCGGACCGACACCGTCGAGAGCATCGACTTCGACGAACAGGGAATTGAGCGCTTCAGGCCTCATGAGGAGCCTCTTAGCGCGAGACTGAAGCGTTTCGCCAGACGCCAGGGAACAGGGATGGGGACAGCGTTGTTGGCCTTACAGGCATGACCGGAAAAGGAGAATCGGATGCTTTTGCCCAACGGAACCGTGTTCGCTATCGTCGACGGCGAGAAGTTCGAGCTTTATCGCAACTCCGGAATCGAAGCCGAGCCACGGCTCACGGCGTTGACGGTTCCCGAACTGGAACCCACCAATTTCAGCGCAGGCGCGCGTGAACACGATGCCGGATCGCGCCACAAGGCCCGAACCGGAGACCCCAGCAACGACTCGCTCGACGAGCGCGCCCACGTCGCGGCAGTGACCGACTGGCTCAACCGTCAGGTGCTTGAGCGGGAGATCGACCAGCTGATCGTCGTCGCCGATCCGCGCTCGCTGGGCGAAATGCGCCGCCACTATCACAAGGAACTCAAGCAGGTGCTGGTCGGCGAAGTGGCCAAGACGATGACCGGACGCCCGCCAGCAGAGATCGTGCGCGCCCTGCACGACTGAGCCCCGGGGCCCCGGCCCCACTTGCTCATGACAGCGCCGTCGCGTAACGGCGCTGTCATGGCCGACGAAAACGCTTCCGAACTCTCGCCCCGTCTCGCGCGCATGAAGTTTCGCGCCTGGCATCGCGGAACGCGCGAAGCCGATTACATGATCGGCTGCTTCTTCGACCGTTTCCACCATACCTGGTCCGAAGCCGAGCTCGACCTTTTCGAGAAGATCATCGAGGAAGAGGACGTCGACATCATGGCCTGGGCGCTTGGCACCCAGACTATCCCCATGGAATACCGCGGGCCCATGCTCGAGCGCATGATGAAGCTCGACTACGTTGAGATCCCGCGCTGACCTGACCTGACCTGACCTGAACTGAACTGCCTGCCGTGCGGCTACAGGGACGAAACGACGTGCCCGCCGTCGACCGGAATGACGACGCCGGTCATGTAGCGTGAGGCATCGGAGCAAATCAGCAACAACGGGCCATCGAGGTCCTCGAACTCCCCGAAGCGACGTTGCGGGATGCGTTTGGCAAGGGCCTCTCCCGCCGGGCTGGCGAGGAAATCGCTGTTCATCGCGGTAGCGAAATACCCCGGCGCCAGCGCATTCACGCGAATGCCGTAGCGCGCCAGTTCCAGCCCCATCTGCCGCGTCATCTGCACGATGCCGGCCTTCGACATCGCATAGGCCGCCAGTTGTCCGCCCTGCCTCAGGCCGAGGATGGATGCGACGTTGACGATGGCGCCGCCCTTCCCGCGGTCGCGCATTCCGCGTGCTGTCGCAGTCGCGACGAGGAACGCGCCGCGCAGGTTGGCATCCATGATGAAGTCGAAGTCGGCTTCTTCGCAGTCGAGTATCCCCACTGCCTTCGAAACGCCGGCATTGTTGACCAGGATATCGATGTCCCCGGCCTGCTCGACTGCGCTGCGTACGCTTTCGCCGTCGGTCACGTCGAGCGCCACAGGCACGGCCGCGACACCGAAGTCCCGGACAATCTCGCCGGCAAGCTGCTCGAGCGCATCCTGACGCCGCGCGGCGAGCACGACTTGCGCACCGGCCCCCGCCAACACGCGGGCGAAATGCCGCCCCAGCCCGCTCGATGCTCCCGTAACCAGCGCGCGCCGGCCGACCAATTGCCTGTCGATCATCGTTCTCTCCTGCCTAGTCCCGTCGCGATGCGGCACCAAGTTCGGCCCAGCAACTATCAACAAGATTGAAATTCCCTGCCGACCCCTTATCAGCCGCGCTTCCCGCCATGCCCGATTTCCAGCGACTACTCTCGGCCACGACGCCCCTCACCCTCGCCGCGGTAACGCGCGGCGCGCAGCCGCTCGTGATGGCCGACCTCGCCCGCGCGGCAAAAGGACGCGCCGTCTTCATCGCCGACAACGAAGCGGCGATGAGCGCGATTGCCGAGGCAGCGAAGTTCTTCGCGCCCGAACTCGACGTCGTCGAATTCCCGGCATGGGACTGCCTGCCCTACGACCGCGCCAGTCCGGCCCTGTCGGTGAGCGCACGACGGCTTGCGGCGCTCTACCGGCTACAGGCGAAGCGCAGCGGACCGCAACTGCTGGTCACTACCGCCAATGCCGTGCTCCAGCGCGTCCTCACCCCGTTCCGCATCCGGGAATCGGTCCGCCTGATCAAGCCGGGCATGGAAATCGGCCACGAAAGCCTGATCGGCCTGCTGCGCCGCCAGGGCTACCAGCGCACCGATACCGCGATCGACGCGGGCGAATTCGCCGTGCGCGGGTCGATCTTCGACATAGTGCCTTCGGGCCTGGACGGCGGTCTGCGCCTCGACTTCTTCGGGGACGAGCTTGAAACGCTGCGCCTCTTCGATACGGGCACCCAGCGCTCCACCGGCACCATCCCCGAGCACCTGCTCGTGCCTGCCAGCGAAGCCCTGCTGGACGACGATACGGTCAAGCGCTTCCGCAGCCGTTACCGAGAAATGTTCGGCGCCCATGCCACAGCCGACCCGCTCTACCAGGCGGTCAGTGACGGACGCCGCCTCGCGGGCATGGAGCACTGGCTTCCGCTGTTCGAGGAACGCCTCGTCAGCCTGTTCGACCACTTGTCGGACGACGACCTGATCGTTGCCGACACTTCCGCCATTGGCGCGACCGAAGAGCGGCTCGGCGATATCGCCGACTATCACAAGGCGCGCCTCGATACTTCGGGACAGAAGGCGGGAAGCTATCGCCCGCTGTCGATCGATTCGCTTTACCTCGGCGGCGAGGAACTGGAGCAGGCGCTGTCCGGCTTCCCGGTCCACCGTGCCGATCCCTTCGCCAAGCCCGAAGGCAGCAAGATCATCGACTTCGGCTTTGCCAATGCCCGCGACTTCACGCCCGAACGCGCGCGCGGCGACAATGCCTACGAAGCGGCGGCAAAGCATCTCCACGCCGTCGGCAAGTCCGGACGCAAGCCGATCCTCGCCGCCTATTCGACCGGCAGCCGCGCGCGGCTCGTCTCGATCCTCGGCGAAGCGAGCCAGACCAACAAGTGGGGTCCGGAACCGCGTCTCGCCGATACCTGGCAGGAAGCGCTGGGCCTGGCCGTACAGGGCCGCTCGGCCGCGCTGGTGCTTCCGCTCGAAACCGGCTTTGCGAACGACACCCTGGAGGTCATCACCGAGCAGGACATCCTCGGCGACCGCCTCGTGCGCCGCAAGAAGCGCAAGAAGGACTCCGACGCCTTCCTGGCCGAACTGGCTGCGCTGACGCCCGGCGACCTGATCGTCCACATGGATCACGGCATCGGCCGCTACGAGGGCCTGCAGTCGATCCCGGTCGGCCAGTCCCCGCACGACTGCGTGATGCTGACCTATGCCGGCGGCGACAAGCTCTACATCCCGGTCGAGAACCTAGACGTCCTCTCGCGCTACGGCAGCGAGAGCGAGGGCGTCATGCTCGACAAGCTGGGCGGCGAAGCCTGGCAGAAGCGCCGTGCCCGCCTCAAGGAACGCATCCAGGAGATCGCCGGCGAGCTGATGAAAACCGCCGCCGCGCGCGCCTTGCGACAAGCCCCGGCGATGATTCCGGAGGGATCCGCCTACGACCAGTTCGTCGACCGCTTCCCCTGGCAGGAGACCGAAGACCAGGACAACGCGATTTCCGACGTCCTGGAAGACCTTGCCGCGGGCAAGCCGATGGACCGCCTCGTCTGCGGCGACGTGGGCTTCGGAAAGACCGAGGTCGCGTTGCGTGCCGCTTTCGTTGCCGCCATGGCCGGGCAGCAGGTTGCCGTCGTCGCACCGACCACGCTGCTCGCGCGCCAGCACTTTTCCGGTTTCGCCGAGCGTTTCGCGGGCTTCCCGCTCAACGTCGGTCGCCTCTCGCGTCTCGTTCCCGAAAAGGAAGCGCGCACCACGCGTGAGGGCCTCGCCTCAGGCACCGTGGACATCGTCTGCGGCACCCACGCGATCCTGTCGAAGTCGGTCCAGTTCAAGCGCCTCGGCCTCGTCATCGTCGACGAGGAACAGCGCTTCGGCGTCAATCACAAGGAGAAGCTCAAGCAGCTTCGTACCGACGTCCACGTCCTGACGCTCACCGCAACGCCGATCCCGCGCACGCTGCAGATGGCCATGTCGGGTCTGCGTGAGCTTTCCACCATCCAGACCCCGCCGGTCGACCGCCTTGCGGTGCGCACTTACGTGATGGAATGGGACGACATGGTGATGCGCGAGGCGCTGCTGCGCGAGCACCATCGCGGCGGGCAGAGCTTCATCGTCGTCCCTCGAATTTCGGACATGGCCGAAGTCGAGGACTGGCTGCACAAGCACGTTCCCGAAGTGAAGTGCATCACTGCGCACGGCCAGATGAGCGCTGGCGAAGTGGAAGAGCGCATGAGCGCCTTCTACGAGGGCAAGTACGAAGTCCTGCTTTCGACGACGATCGTCGAATCCGGGCTCGACATTCCGCGCGCCAACACGATCATCATCCACCGCGCCGACCGCTTCGGCCTCGCCCAGCTCTACCAGCTTCGCGGCCGCGTCGGGCGCTCTAAACTGCGCGCCTATGCCTACCTGACCACGCCTGCGAACACCGCGCTGTCGGAAGTCGCCGAAAAGCGTCTCAAGGTGCTGGGCGATCTCGACAGCCTGGGCGCAGGCTTCCAGCTCGCCAGCCACGATCTCGACATTCGCGGGGCGGGCAACCTCTTGGGCGACGAGCAGTCCGGGCACATCCGCGAAGTCGGTTTCGAACTCTACCAGTCGATGCTGGAAGACGCGATCATGGCCGCGCGCGCGGGCGGCGTCGGGCTGGAGAAGGACACCTCGGGCCTCAGCCCGCAGATCACCGTCGATGCGCCGATCATGATCCCGGACGACTACGTCCCCGATCTCGCGGTGCGCATGGCGCTCTATCGCCGCCTCAACGATGCCGAGAGCCAGCAGGAGATCGAATCGCTCTCCGCCGAAATGATCGACCGCTTCGGCGCCCTGCCGCAGCCGACGATCAACCTCATCAAGCTCATCGAGATCAAGCGACAGGCCATCGAGGCGCATATCGCCAAGATCGACGTCGGCGCGCGCGGCACGCTGGTCAGCTTCCACAACGACAGCTTCCCCAATCCTGCCGGTCTTATTGCCTATGCCGAAAGGCTGCAGGGCACGGTCAAGCTGCGCCCGGACAACAAGCTTGTCCTCACGCGTGCCTGGGGCGATCCCAATTCGCGCCTCAACGGCCTGTTCCAGCTGACCAAGGGCCTCAGCGCCGTCGCCCGGAAGGGCTGACGGCTTTGCAGCGGGCGATCAGCCCGCCGCGCGCGCCAGTTTCTCGAACATCGCTGCGCTCATCGGCTGTGCGCGCAGGAAGCCCTGATAGTAGGCGCAGCCTTCCTTCGCCGCGACTTCGCGCTGGGCTTCCTCCTCGATCCCCTCGGCGATCACTTTGAGGTCGAGCGCCTCGGCCATGGCCACGATCGCGCGTAGCACGGCTACGTCACGCTTGTCGCTGGCGACGCCTTCGATCATCGAACGGTCGAGCTTGAGGTAGTGGATCGGCAGGACCTTGAGGTAGCGGAAGTTGCAGAATCCCGCCCCGAAGTCATCGAGCGCAATGCGGATTCCCTGCGAAGAGAACTCGGCCATCGTCTGCGCGGCCAGGGTTACGTCACTGATCATCGCCTGCTCGGTCACCTCCAGCGTCAGGCGGCGCAAGGGAAAGCCGCTCTCACGGACAAGGTCGAGCATCTGGCGCACGTAACTGCCAAAAGCGAGATCGGCCGGCGTGACGTTGATCGAAAGGCGCAGGTCGCCGGACCAGTTGCGGGCAGCAGCGAGTGCCTTGTGGGCGATATGGCGCGAAAGCGGTGCCACGTGGTCGGCGCGCTCGGCAATGGAAAACAGCGCCCCGGCGCCGATACGGCCGAGTTCGCGATGGTTCCAGCGCGCCAGCGCCTCGGCACCGGTCAGACGGTCGTCTTTCAGGCTGAACTGGGGCTGGAACAGGATTTCGATTTCATCGCGGTCGATGGCACCGAGCAGGTCGGCCTCGAGCTGCGCGCCCGAGCGGCCCGGTGGCGTGACTTCTCCGTCGGCCCAGGCGAGGCGACCACTCTGCTGTTCGTGCACGCCCTGCAGCGCATGGCCGAGCCGGTCGAGCATCGAATCCACGCTCTCGTCATCGAGAGCCCGAATCAGCGCGATCCGGGGAGACAGGCGCAGCACGCCCGACGGCACCGCAATCGGGCGCGCGATGGCTTCGGCAAGCTGGTCTGCGAAAAGCTGCCAGCGCTCGCGGCTGCACGCCTCGTTGGCGATCAGCAGGAACGTGCCGCCCCCGGCCCGTGCCACCATCCAGGCGCCGTCCAGTTCGTCTTCCGCAAAGTGGCTGATTCGCGAAGCAACTTCCTCCAACGCGCCGTCTCCGGCCGCTGCGCCATAGGCGATATTGATCGCGTCGAGCCGCCGCAGCCCCAGCAACAGGGCGTGGACATGGGCGTGCTGCGGACCGCATGCTCCATCGGCACGCCAAAGTTCAATTCGCTCGCGCACGACTTCCAGACCGGGAATCCCGGTCAGACGCGCCTCGATACCTCGTGCCCCGCTCAATGCCAGCCCTTGCTGTATGCCACCCATGACGTGCAGCCTTAGCGCAAAGCCCTTGCCAAACCGTTCAAAATTTTTCAGCCCCAGCAACTCGGGCAACACCCGCCCCGATCCCGGGCAGATGGAATATGGGGGAACATTCCTTGAGTAGCGAACCGAAGCTTGCCCTCGTGGTCTCGAACAGCGCCAAGGCGCAGGCCGGGGCCGACACCTTGCGCAACTCGCACAACTGGGTTTCGCCGGAGGAGGCGGACATCCTCGTGGTCCTGGGCGGAGATGGCTTCCTGCTTCATGTCCTGCACGAAATGCTGGACAGGGACTGGCTGAAGCCCTGCTACGGATTAAATCTTGGCACCGTGGGTTTCCTGATGAACCACCCGCACGGGCAACAGCAGATCGCCAAGCGGGTCGCAGAAGCGCACCCCGTCCCCGTCAGCCCGCTGCGCATGGACGCGGTGGACCGTTCGGGCAAGGAATTCAGCTACTACGCCATCAACGAAGTCTCGATGCTGCGCGAAACGCGCCAGACCGCGAAGCTGGAAGTGCGCATCAACGGTCGGGTGCGCATGGACGAACTGGCAGGCGACGGCATCCTGGTGGCAACGCCTGTGGGATCCACGGCCTACAACCTCTCGGCCAACGGACCGATTCTGCCGCTCGGCTCGCGCATGATGGCACTGACGCCGATCAGCCCCTTCCGCCCGCGCCGGTGGAAAGGCGCAATCCTGCCCGAAAGCGCCGAGGTCGAGTTCCGGATTCGCGAACCGGAAAAGCGCCCCGTCGCCGCCGTCGCCGACCAGAAGGAAGTGCGCGAGGTCCAGTCGGTACGAATCCGTGCAGCGACCGAGAAGGAACTGACGATCCTGTTCGACCCCGGCTACACGCTGGAAGAGCGGATCTTCGCCGAACAGTTCCAGGTCTGACCCGCAGGAAAACAAGGGCGCGAAAATTTTGTCAAAATTTCCTGCGCCCCGGGCTTGCCAACCCAATCAGTGCCGCTTATAGGCGCACCCCTGCCCCGCGGTGGAGACACTGCAGGGCTGCTCCCCGATAGCTCAGCGGTAGAGCATTCGACTGTTAATCGAATGGCCGTAGGTTCGAATCCTACTCGGGGAGCCACTACCTTCTGAAAGTGGCGCATTTCCGCCGTTCTCCTACTTGCTAGACACTTTGCGCGAGGCGGCGCTAGACACTTCTGCCTGGCTGATGCGTGAAATCGCGTCCTTCGAAAGCCGCTTCTGATCGGCTGCAGCAACGTAGAGCGAAACCTCCTCATCGCGGCTGTGCAGCGTGATCGATTTGATGCCGGCGTTGCCAATTCCTTCCTCGGCAGCACGTCTACTGATCGCCTTTCTGAGACCATGGAACGAGCAATGCTCAAGACCGGCCTCGTCGCACCAGACGCGAAACATGTTGCCGAATGAAGCGGCGCTGTAGGGGCGGCCACGGTCACTTGGCACGAAGCAGAGATGATGTCCCTTCGGCATGGCATCGATCGCCGCCTGCAATTGCGGAGCGATCGGCAAGACCCATGACTTGCCGGTCTTGGTATCACGGCCGATCAGTTCGCCGCCTTCGATGTGCTGCGGCCCCATCCGAATCGCATCGTTACGACGCTTTCCAGTCCACAGTCCGATCTCCATGGCGAGTCGCTGTTTCGTGCCAAGCGGCCAACGATCTCGATATTGCTCGATCTCGGACTCGGTCCAGCTATGGAAGCCAGGCGTCTTCTTGGGCCGATAGTTGACATGATCCATGGGATTATCAGGCCGCATGGATATCTTGACCGCGAACTTGAAAAGGCCTCGGAGCTGCTTTCGCGCCGTCTCAGCGGCAAATGCGCCGCCATGTGCCCGGCCCTTTTCGTCGGTCCAGCCCTTAGCGATCTTGGCAATGTACTTGTCGAGATTGATAAATGACGCGCCCTTGACCGTCCGGTGGCCGTGCTCGGCGCGGAAAGCTTCGATCACTGCTCGGCGCTTAGCCAGGCTCGTTTCCGCAGCGTTTCCGCGAAAATCCGTTGATGGGTAGTACAGGCTGATCAAATGATCGATCGAACCTGTGACCATTGGCTTTCGCTCGACGGCAGACGCCACTTCCGATGCTAGGAATGCATCATACTCGGCGCGGCCCTTCACGCTGTTGGGATGGTCCTCGAAATAGCCGTTCTTGCATCCAGCTTTGCGGAATCGATAACGTCGCTTTCCGCGGTTATCGACGAAGCTACTGACGTATTTCGGAAGCTTCTCAGTCTTAGCCATCAAGCATCATCCCATGAAGAATCGCGCTCGTCGTCATTCTCCGCCGGGCGCTGGATGGCCAAAGAAAGCGTTCCATCGGGCGAGACTGTCAACCGAATCATCTCCTCCTTGCAGCCAGCCTTAAGCGCCCCACGAATGAGGCGGGCTACGTCGGCTTGCTTGAAGGAGGCAGGAGCGGTCATGACACCTAGCCCTCGTTATGGGGGCGACACGAAACATCGCGCCGCCCCTCTTCGGAATGGTTACGGGGAGCGCGCTCCGCGCTGCGGTCTACATCGTGGCCTCCTCTGTTGGATGCCGATGCGGCATCTCTGGGAACCTCGGAAACTTGGAGGGCTGTCCCCACGCTGCCCTCGGCGCGTCCTGAAGCCGCACCATTGCGGTCGGGGAGGAATGCCGGGGAACCTGTAGTCTCCTTTCGCTCAAGCATTCCTGTGTGATCCTTGCCCGGCTGGTAGTATGTCGGCTCGAAATCGATCGCGTTGCCGCTCGAGCACCGGAATGCACCGTCGAGCCAGCGTGCCAGGGTGAAGGCGCCGCCGGGCCTGAGAACGAGCTGATAGCGGCCGTTGCGGGCCTCATTGTCGAGCGGGATGGGGTTGGGCGGGTTCATGGCTTCCAGCCTTCGAGCATCCGGCGGGCTCGGACCATGATGTAGCCGGCCATGTCCCTGTTGACGTAAGAGGAGACCTCGGCCCACCAGACGCGAGCATCGCGCATTTCCGATTGCGTCGGCGCCAGGTCGGTTGCCGATGTCAGGAAGAATGCTTTCACTGCAGCGTCGCAGGAATCGCAGAGGTCGATCCAATTGAAATTTGGTCCTGGACCTTCCCGCCAATTGAAACAGGCGTTGACCAGAGATTGCTGATTGCGGCGCGGCTGCTCATCACCGAGATCGGCCTTGCAGCGGTCGCATGAGAAGGTCGTGTGGGTGTGCTTAGCCATTGAGCGCCTCCATCGCGGCCACCGCCTTACGGAAACAATCGATCTGTCGATCAGCGGCTACACGCATTTCGATCCAGTCCGTCCACGCACCGTTGCATTCGATCGCGTAGTTGGGCTGTCCGTTGAAATCCGGGTTCGGGCACAGGACGTTGACTGTATCGCCCTCCCCGTCGGTCAGACGTTCGATCAGACGCCAGATCTCAATCGCCTCCTCGGCCGAGACGCGCGGGCGTCCGTCATGAAGGACCGATATTGAAGGCTGGTCCGGCACGTAGCGGTAACCATTGACCGTCACCGGCTGCTTCGGATCGAACAGCGGGTCCGGCGTCGAGATGGCGAAGGGCTTGGTCATGCTGCCTTCTCCGCATCGATGTTTCTGTGATGCACGTCGAAACTGACGGCGACGATCCACGGATTGTCATCCCAGCGCTCGCCCTCGGTGGTATGGAGGCTGTTCCAAAGTTCTTCGAAACTGCGCCGGGCAAGGCGATTAGGCACGGTTGCGTGAGGATGCGGCGAGCCGTCAGGATACGTCTCGTAGGACTTCCACCCACGGTCGCCCTGATAATCGACAGGCTCGATCCCTTCCGCGATCGCATCGTCCTCGCTGATTTCCTGCAACCGCTGCACGCGAACATCGGTGACTGCGAGGAACATGCGCGAGGCCCAGCGGGGCATGTGGATCGAGGGACGCCACCGCGCCTCGTTCTGGATTTCGCAATCGTCTTCCGTTGCACAGTAGCAAATGTACTCGTCTGTGAGGTCGGCAGGCCGCTCCTTCGGAGCCCGCCTGTCTGCGTACTCATAGTGGTTGAAGTAGTGCGCTTCCCGGACATAGAGCCGGTCGCCAGGGGCGTAGGGAACACGGAACTGAACCTCCCCCTCTTCGTCACCGAACCAACCCGGCTCATCGCACGCGACGATGTAGCTTAACGCGGGGCTGTTGGGGTTGTTCGCCCAAGCACAGAGCCGCCGCGTCTGCGTCTTCCGGCCGTCCAGGAGAGCGCGGATCATAGGCGCGCTGAAGATGATTCCCTTATCGGCCATGAGCCAACTCCACTGCTTGAACCGACGCGACAACGGTGCGGGTATGGATCTCGAATTCCCATGTCGTGTCGGGACACGAGACGCCCCTGAACTCAAGCGCCTGTCCGCAGCGGTCGCAGTCCAGATCCTGCCAGTGGTCGCGAAGACACTCGAACGGCATGTCGTTGACGTACTTGCAGGCAGGGCACTGAGCGCCTGAGGTGGTCTCGGTTTGGCCAGACATCAGAACGGCACCTCCGTGTTCGCCCGTTCCCGCTGCTCGGCCTGGAACCTTCGGTAGATCGCCATGCTCTTCTCGCGTGCCTCAGCCATCTCTTCGGCGGTTCCGCGAAGGCCATCCATGATGACCTCGAACTCATGCTCGGTCAGGACGATTGCATGCTCCCGCTCATTGAGCCCGAGGAAGCGGCTTTCACCGCGCGCCAGGCCGGAAAGCCAGTCGCGAGCATTGCGTAGCTTTGTGCCGAGGTCGCGCGTCGGATCACACATGGCGTCGCTGGCCTGCGCCGCGGCCTTGAAGCCGTGAAACCACCAGATGGCGTCAGCGAGCGCGCTGTCGGTCGTTTCGTGGGTCATCGTCAAAACCCCACGCAATCGACGCAAGAGCAGTCAGGATCGTGATCCACCCCCGGCGTACTTTCGACATCCGCCAAAAACGAAGGCATCTCCTCGTTCGAAGGCAGCGCAATCGGCGGCACCGTCGCGGCGACACTGGCCGGGAGCTGGTACATGTGCTTCGGCCGACGCGCGTAGGCCGTGGCCGCATCGCAAGGCGTGAACTGGTAGATCGAGCCCCCACCGAGGAGGACCGGGCCCAGCATGACCTGTCCGAACAGGGCCTCGACCTGCAGCATCTTGGTGCCGAAGCGCTCGATTTCGTCGACGCGGCCGACAAGGGTGCGATGGCCCAGCGCTTCGACGATGGCATAGTCACCTTCGGGAAGGTCGGCGACAGTGTTGATCAGGGTGGTGTCAGACATCAGCCTTCTCCCGCACGGCCTCGGCGGGCCCTTCGACAAATGTCTCCTTGAAGACGCTGAAGGGGCGCTCGAACTTGAGCCAAGGCATCGCGCAGAGCACGAACACCGCCGTCTTCTCGTTCGTGTCCTCGGACCAAACCGGGAAGAGAAGCTGGAAGTCGTCGCCCGACTTGTAGTGATGGAAAACCTTGCCGTAGAGGTGCCGGTCCTGATCGTACTCGGCCTTCATCTGCTGCAGCGACTTGCGAACCTGTTCGGTCATCAGTCCCACTCCGATTTGATTTTCTCGCCCTTGGAGTTCCAGACGATCGTGTCGCCGCCGGAATGCTTGAGGACGGTGGATGCATCGCGGAGATCGGCCCACGGCATCGGCAACGGCTTCTCACCGATCAGGGTCATCTCGACCTTCGCGATGGACTTCCGGATGCCGAAGCATTGGTTGGCATGCTGCATGAAGAAGCGCTCGACGCTGGACGCATCGAAGTCGCCCCAGATCTGCGCCGTGCCGTAGCCGTAATCGATCTCCGCATACATGGCTCAGGCCTTCCCCATCCACTCAGGGGTAGTTGCCAAGAACTTCTCCCGAGTGAGTTGATGCGGCTGGCCGTGTTCGAACGGGACCGCCGACAGCCAGACTTCGAGGTTCGGAAACTGCGCGCGGAAGTGCTCGCCGTACTCGTCTTCGAGCTGAGACATGGTCTCGAACTTCGCGGTGTGGAGGGCGCGCCAGGTCTCCGGCGTATATGTGACCCAGACGTACTGCGCCTTGTCCGGAAGCGCCCCCATGTAGCTGGGGACGTAGTCGCCCATGGCATGGCGGTACATCTTGCCATCGATCACGGTACCGAACGGGGTGACGCCGTCGCGGCTGTTCCAGAACCATGCCTCTTCACCGTCGTCAGAACGGTAGAGCATGACCTGGAAGGCTTCGGCATGGGCGGTCAGGACGGTGCGCGTCGAACGCAGGAAGGTTTCAGGGCTCTGCTGCATGCTCAGCACTCCCCCATAGGAAGCGGGTTCAGCGTGAAAGTCGTCATCGACGCATCACCCTTGTTGAGCATGGTGCTTTCCATGACCTGGTATGCACCTTCACAGCGCATCGCCATCAACTGACAGGCCAAGGGCAGGACATTGAGACCGATGTCGTCGCCGGCGCTGTCGGCGACCCGCGAGATGGCGTCGATTGCCTGGTCAACCGCGTGCGAAGCCAGATCGATGATCTGATCTGCCTCGACCGCACTGGCACCAATCCCCAGGTACTGTTCCTTGATCTGAGCCCGCCATTCCGGAGGAAGAGTGCTCATGCCCCTGCCCTCCCTGCCTGGCGCAGGCGGCGCGCGATTTCGCGCTTGTGTTCGTGCGGCCTCCCGGTCCAACGATTGATGTTGGCGGGGATCCAGCCCCGGTGGCGCCGGGTCTCGTAGCGACGAACGCCAGATCCATAGCTCGCCGGGATCATGATCGGGCCGGAGTCCGCCATGCTGGCGGCAATCGCGGCAGCAAGCTGCCCAGCGGACTGTCCAAGGATAATGGAGCGCATACCGTCAGCCCTCCGCCTTGGCCTTGAAGGCCTTCTTCTTCGCCGTGATCTGCTGCTCGACCTCACGGATCGCGGCCTGATCCGGCACACCGGGGCGAACCTTGTTCAGCCAGTCGCGCTCGATCGCATCGATCGCCTGCACGGTCTTGGCCGACGCGATACTGCCGCGGGTGCCGCGCACCACCTTGACCCAAGCCGGTTCTTCTTCCTCGGCGGGTTCCGCGCGGCGCTGCTCCTGCGTCGGGCCTTCCTCGGCGGTGGGGTTCTCTTCCTCGTCGAAGGTCCCGTCGTTGGCGTCATCGCCGGCGTCGAGCTGGCGCGCTGTATCCTCATCGACTTCGGTCATGCCGCGGCTGTCGTGATCGAGGACCTCGCCGGTTTCCTCGTCGACATGTTCGCCGCGCTTGTCGAAGTCAGGGATGCCGTCGTCGAGTTCTTCGGCCAGCGACTTAGCGCTTGGGAGCGTCTTCGGCGTCGCATCGAGAACCGTGACATTCTGAAAATCGCTGTCCTCGATGTCGGCGTTGATCCCGGAAAAGCCGAAGGCGATACGGGCGCCCTGGATCAGCGCTCGGTGGCGCAGCATGCGCAGCGGCGACTTGTTCCAAGGTCCGGTGTTGCCCTTGCACTCGTCGAGATACTCGATCGTCTTGACCGGGTGCGCTCGGTCCTTGCGGAAGATGATGGACTCGATGGCTTCGATCTCGCCGTTCGCATCGGCATGATAATCGAACTCGATGCCGTCGAATTCCGGATGCTCGTTCATCATCCGGATCCAGCCATCGACCGAGACCATGGGAGTGATGCCGCCGCCCTTAGCCGGGAAGGCATAGATTTCCTTGAGGAGCGGGTTCAGCTTGTACTCGTTTGCGACCAGGCAAAGCGCAACGAACTCCTCGTCATTGCGGCATTCCTTGAAGACGGTCGAAAGGAGCGTGTTCTTGAGCGAGCCGGCGCTGACATTCAGGCGCCCAGCCATCGCCTCAAGGGCATTGCGCGGCTTGCGCTGCTCTGCTTCGCGGGCGGCGATGGCGCGGTCACGACTTTCGTCGATCTGGCGGTTTTCGTTGGCGATGGCGCGCTGGCGCGCGGTGGTGGCGACCATGTTAAGATACTCCGGTTGAAATGAGGGTCACTGCTCGGCGATGCCGTCAGGAAACAGCGGGTTTGGGCCGTCAGGAAGATCGATCTTCCCGAGGATGGGCTTAGTGTCGAAGGGCGGAGCATCGTCGTTGACATCGCAGACGTAGACGCGCTTCCAGCCATCGCTGCGATTGTCTTCGACCTTCACTTCGTCACCGGGGACGAGGGTGTCGTCGCCGTCATAGTGATAGGTGTAGGACCTGGTATCGCTGGCCCGGAACTTGCAAGCGACATACTGGCGAGGCATCGGCTCTCTCCTGATTTTGGGGTGGATCAGCGGAAGTTGGCCTTAGAGACAGGCCAGATGCGCACGCCGGGCATCTCCATCTGGCCCTTCGTCGACTTCACGAGTTTCGCGATGGCCTTGTCGATGGCTTCACGGACTTTGGCGTCGCCCTTCACGATCTTGAACGCCTTCGGGTAATCCTCGACTTCGGACATCCACTCCTTGCTGCCGGAGATGGTGGCGCCCTCATCGCTACGGACCGGCTCGGCCTTTGCAGGCGCGGCAGGTGCAAGGGCCGCAGCGGCCATAGCCTCCTCGGCTTCGCGAGCGGCTTGTGCGGCCCGCTCAGCGGCGGCCTGACGTTCCTCTTCGCTTGCAGCCTCGCGCGCTGCCCGGGCAGCTTCCTCTTCAGCTTCACGCCGAGCCCGTTCCGCTTGGGCTGCTGCTTCTGCGGCTGCTCGCTGTTCGGCTGCGAGGCGTTCGCGCTCGGCGCGCTCCTCGGCATCCTTCTTGGCAACGTAGGCATCACCGATGCCCTCAACCTTCTTCTTGGCCGCTTCGACCCGGGAAATGAGGCTGTTCTTCTCGCTGTCGACGAGACGACCGCCATCAAGGTACGGCTGCTTCACGATCTTGTGGGTTTCGTTGATGCGCGCGATCAGCGCCCGGTACGATTTAACCAAGTTGCCGCAGCGCTTGAGTTCATCATCATCGGTCGCCCGAGCCCGGTTGGACGCATCGACGAGTTCGTCGAACTTGCGGAGAAAATCGGGATTGTCGCGCAGCAACTCTTCGCGGAATTCAGCCGGGATCAGTTCTTCGAGCGGAGGTCGGTTATGGCCGACGCCCGCGGGCGCGCTGACGGGGTTTTCACCCGGAAGCAGATCGAATTCGTCGGCTGGCTTGGTTGCTTGCTTAATCGGCATCTGGGTGGATCCTTTCGCGTCAAAACGGGAGCGGCGTGTCGCGGCTCAGTGGGTCGTATTTTCGGGAGTTGTCGGCGTAGGCGCTCTTCGGAGCATGCTCGCGAGCCCACTTGTGACGGCCGATCAGGTGGTCATATTCCTGCTTGGTCAGGACATCCTTGGCGCATGCCGGCCATACCCTGTCGAAATCGACAGGCTCACCGTTCGCAGTTGCTTGCCAGCGATAGGAGCGGTCCAGAATCTCGCCAGTGACGGGGTCGTGGGGCGGACCGAACCAGATGCGGATTGCCGCCTTCACCGCCCCAGAACGGAGACGGATCCGGTAGAAACCAGCCACCGGCATCGAGACGTCGACACCGGGCTGATAAGCCCCGCCCTGCCCGCCGCGGCCGTAGATGATCTCGGAGCGGCTCACCGTTGCACCTTGCGAACTTCATCGTCTGCAAGGACGTCGATGAATTCCCGATATTCCTGCGGGCTCAACCGTTCGATCTTGGCGAAGACGCGCGCATCGAAGAAACCGGGCCAACGCGCGAACTTCAGGTAAGTCACGCCGCCATGGACCTGAACCTTCACGACCTGGTCGACGCAGCCGCAAAGCGGACCGGCTTTGCGCGCCTTGGTGTCGATGTCGATCCAGGGCTCGTCGCATCGCAGACAGATTGCGATGTCTTCAGGTTCCCAACGCCACTTGTTCATCACCACGGCACTCCGCTGACGAAGCCTGTGAACAGGACGATGCTGAGAAGGATCAGCGGCAGCGCGCCGTCGCCGGACCGGGGGTTATGCGAGCCGGGGGCCATCATTGACCTCCCGGCTCGCCGCGACCCGCAGGACCGCCCACGGAACAGATGAATGCTGCAAAGGCGACGACCGCGATGGATGCGACCATGATGCCGCCAGCCAAGGCGAGCACCGTGAATGCCGGACTGAGGACGAGATCGCGCAGCGCGGAATCCGTCTCCATCAGCCATGCCGCGAAGCGATCGAGACCGATCAGGAAGGCGAGGCCAAGCAGTGTCGAGCCTGCGATGAGGACGCGGTGCATCACAGCACCCCCATGAACATGAGTGCGGCGCCGACCGTTATGATCGCGGCGACAACCAGTTCGGGGAGCTGGGGGTGAAGGTCAGGAACCTTCATGCCGCCAGCCCCGCGCGCTCCATCGAGATCCTGAGCTCGATGTCGGTGTCATCCCAGGGCCCGAACTTCGGGCGCCGCGGGAAGCCGTGCTTCACCAGCCAGGCGAAGCGATCCTGAGAGGGAGTGAAGCGATTACGGCTGACGTCGAGATGGACGTCACGTTCCGGACCACGAGCGATGTACTCGTCCTTCCAGAAGCCGTCGCTGTCTTCGAGTTCTGCGCTGTAGAGGGTCCAGCCATCTACCGGGTCGATGCCCGGGACCGGGCCGATGTTTGAAGCGGTGAAGCGGTCGCCGGACTGAACCGGCGGCGGTGCGATACGCATAGCCATCTCCGAAGCAGGCTGGGTGCCTGTCGGAAGTTGAGTATGCGATTATCGGAACTCTCGCAACACAAAAGTTGCGATTATCGGAATATCAGTCGTCCGGCCACTCTTCGTCGGGATACCAATCTGGCTCCTGATCTACGGTTTCTTGGGGTTCTGGCAGCTTCGGATAGTCGGAATCGAAGGCGACGCGAATCGCTGCGCCGTACCTTGTCGCCTCCTGAAAGACCGCGGTGACGATGCGACCCTCTCGAATCATTTTCCCGATCCGGCCGCACCGTTCGGCATTGACGTATCCGAGCTGGATGCCGCGCGTGCTATAAATTGCCACAGCCCTCGGGTCGGCGGGATTGTCAGGCTCAAGCCTGAGCTCGATGGGCTCTCCTGGCTTACACATCGAAATCTCGAAGCGGCGCGTCGGGCCACGCTTGTTCTCATAATCGGCACCGACAACGGCGAGGGAAAGTTGAGGCAATGACATAGCCGACCTTTAAGGGGCGATGCTGACCACGCGATAGCGCAGGCCCAGCCCGGTAACCGCCATCACTTCGATCTGCATATTCTTGATACGAACCATCGCGGGGAACTGCTCCCGCGGAACCGTCAACTCTTCTGTGAACGCGGGACGAGCGAGATCGAAATGGAATTCACGATAGGAGAACCTGAGGCTGTCCGATGTTGCACCCTGATAGAGTATCACCCGGCGCAGGCTGTCTTCGCGCTCGACTTCCAGATCCGTTGAAGAATAGGGCAGCGGCGCCTTGAGTTTGGTCGCAAGCTTTTGCGGGTCCAGTGTTGTGCGATCGAAGTTGCCGTCCCCATCATCATCAAGGAAGCAAGGCCCCTTCGGCTCGAAGGTTCCGTCGTAAGGCACGCATGCTTTGAATTGCGCGCTGGTTTGCACCGGCACCAGCTTCGTACCTGCGGGGATGTCCTGTGCACCAAGACCGAACCATCCAGCCGGCTTACTAGCGGCATCGGTCCTAGCCCCTGAAATCGCGTATATTTTCGCGTAAGAATAGACTTGCTCACCTGGCGCAACAGTTGCCTCAACACCAGGTTGGGGACTGACTTCAACCCTCATGGTTTGAGCACCAGCACTTGCACTCAACAAGGTTGCAGAGGCGACACCCATCACAAGTCCAAGTCGCATCAGACCTCCCGTCCAACCCAAATTACGCGCCCGAGGATCTGTAGGTCCTGAGCATCGACCACCCTATTTTCCCGCATCGGATTATCTGAAATCACCTCAACGCGCCCCTGCCCCACCGGCTGCAATCTCTTGATCCCGCCGGCCCCGAAGAGCGAGATCGCCCATATGCGATCTTGCAAGTTGAGTATGCGCTGCAGAGGGTCGATCAACACCATGTCTCCGTTGACCAGTGTCGGGAACATGCTGTCGCCGGAACCGCGGGCAACGAACAACCGATCAGCGGGAGTGCGAGTCAGCCTGCGCAAGACACCGGCATCGAAATCCATCGTGCCCTCTTCCGCATAGTCGTCGATGTTTGAGCCATCGCCCATGGCAAGATCAAGATCCAGCACCCGGAGTTGAACCGGCCCGTCACCGTGGGTCACATCAACCGTTGGCAGAGTATCCGATCGCACACGTACCGATGTGCGACTTTCGATTTCATCGAACCACTTATGCGCGTCGAGAACCTCGGCCGCCTTGATGGCTCGTTCGCCGCTTTTGATCTTCGAAATCTTGTTCTCGTCGATACCAATCGCGGCAGCAAGATCTCGCTGTTTCAGGCCAAGCTCGTCCAGTCGGCGAAAGACGTTGGCGGCCTCAGGACGGAGTTTGGGCTTTTCTGTCATGACATCATTGGACACGTCATTCCGATTATCGCAATTGCGAAGATCGGAAGTTTTAGGTTGCGATAAACTTCCGATTATCGCATACCCCGCGTCATGGACACCATCGCTAATGCTGTGATCGATCATCTCGGCGGGACCACTGCGACTGCCAAACTGATCGAGGCCCCGATTTCAACCGTCCATAGCTGGCGGTTGAATGGCATCCCCCAATCCCGGCTTGCGCACATGCGGCTCGCGGCACGGATGGAGGGCAAGCCCCTGCCCGAAGACCTCGCCGAGCTTGCTCGCCCAGAGCACGACGACGCGCGTCCGCCCGAAGCGGCATGACGTCCGGCCAACCCACACCGGCCGTAACGGCCG